>NZ_ALVC01000659.1:0-244 GCF_000293195.2 Sphingomonas sp. LH128 | reverse complement strand
CCTCGATCTGGCGGATGCGCTCGCGGGTCACCGAGAACTGCTGACCGACTTCCTCGAGCGTGTGATCGGTGTTCATGCCGATACCGAAGCGCATGCGCAGCACGCGCTCCTCGCGCGGGGTCAGGGACGCCAGGGTTCGCGTAATCATTTCCTTGAGGTTCGCCTGGATTGCGGCGTCCACCGGGATGACCGCGTTCTCGTCCCTGATGAAATCGCCCAGGTGGCTGTCTTCCTCGTCGCCCAC
>NZ_ALVC01000658.1:0-204 GCF_000293195.2 Sphingomonas sp. LH128 | reverse complement strand
CGTTCGAGCGCGCGGCGTTTGCCTTTTGCAACCGGCGCCGGACCCGGATGAAGCTGCTGTTCTTTGACCGGTCGGGCTTTGTGTTGGTGCTCAAGGCGTTGACGGAGGACAAGTTCCGATGGCCCAAACGAGCGGAAACGGTGGTGGCGCTCACCGCGGAGCAATTGCGATGGCTGCTCGACGGGATCGATATTGACGCGATGG
>NZ_ALVC01000657.1:0-204 GCF_000293195.2 Sphingomonas sp. LH128 | reverse complement strand
CGTTCGAGCGCGCGGCGTTTGCCTTTTGCAACCGGCGCCGGACCCGGATGAAGCTGTTGTTCTTTGACCGGTCGGGCTTTGTATTGGTGCTCAAGGCGCTAACAGAGGACAAGTTCCGATGGCCCAAACGAGCGGAAACGGTGGTGGCGCTCACCGCGGAGCAATTGCGATGGCTGCTCGACGGGATCGATATTGACGCGATGG
>NZ_ALVC01000656.1:0-320 GCF_000293195.2 Sphingomonas sp. LH128 | reverse complement strand
CGCGGGATCACCTCACCCACGATCAAGCGCGAGCTCAGGCGACGAAATGCCATCGAACCGATCATCGGTCACACCAAGTCCGATGGCCTGCTCGAGCGCAATCACCTCGCCGGTGCCACCGGCGATGCCATCAACGCCATCCTGGTCGCCGCGGGGCACAATCTCAGGTTGCTCGTCGCATGGCTGACTGCGCTTTTGCGCGCCCTCATCGCCGCCTGGCTATCCCCAGTCCTGCCCGAAATGGGCGCTGCCTGAAAGCAGCGTACCAGTTCGATAAACCCCTCACGGCACATCGGACGCAATCTACCCGTCGCCGAAAC
>NZ_ALVC01000655.1:0-396 GCF_000293195.2 Sphingomonas sp. LH128 | reverse complement strand
CGATCGACGCCACGCACGCCACCGGGGCGGTGAAGGAAGCGATGATCTACGCCAATGTGATCGGCTGCGATCTTGGCCCCAAGATCACGCCCATCGGCTCGCTCGCCACTCTTTTGTGGCTCCATGTCCTGGGCCAGAAAAACATCAAGATCGGGTGGGGCTATTACTTCCGCGTGGGCGCGACGCTCACTGTGCCCATCCTGCTCATCACCCTTGCGGCGCTCGCGCTGCGTATTGGAATTGCCTGATGCCTATCCGCGACCTTCCCGATCCTGACACGCTGCCCGCGCTTGATCCGGCCTTTATCCACCACCGGCCAGCGGCAGGGCTGGGGGCGCTAGATCCGGCACCGCGCATTCTGCTGCTCTATGGCAGCCTGCGCGAACGGTCTTTCTC
>NZ_ALVC01000654.1:0-323 GCF_000293195.2 Sphingomonas sp. LH128 | reverse complement strand
GACCGTCGTGCAGCCTGAGCCATGCCGGATCATGGCGCATTCCCCCGGATTGGCGATGCCGATGATGGCGGTGCGCGGGGCTGGCACCAGCGGGCGAAGGCCTCGATGATGGTCATGGGCCCGCCGCAACATGGGCATGGCGGGCGATGGTCGGGAGGTTCGTCGGGTTCGGGCTCCTCGACCGGTACAGCAACGCCCAGCAGTTTGCGGGCCAGCGCCATGGTGTCCTTGTGGGTCGAACTGGCAAGCAGGCCGTAATGCCGGATGCGGTGGAAGCCGCGCGGCAGAACGTGGATCAGGAAGCGGCGGACGAACTCGTCGGT
>NZ_ALVC01000653.1:0-711 GCF_000293195.2 Sphingomonas sp. LH128 | reverse complement strand
TTCGCCGCGAAAGTTCCCGGCCCGGTGCCGAGCATCGCCACCCTGCGCCCCTGGCCCGAAGTCGCACCGGCAGCGGCCGACATCACCGCGCTGGCGCAGATGATCGGCGAGGCGAAGACCGTCGCCGTCCTATGCGGCTTTGGCTGTCACGGCGCTGCGGAAGAGCTGAAAGCGCTCTCGATGCGGTGAATGCCGACCGCGCGAAGTGGGACGCGATGCTGGACGAAAAGGCCGCGCTCGATCGATCGCCCGACATGCTTCACCCGCAGGCCGTCGCCCGCGCGGTCAGCGATCGTGCCGCCGAGGACGCGGTGTGGGTAACGGATACCGGCGAGGTCACGCTGTGGGCGGCGAACTGGCTGCGCCAGAGCGGGCGCCAGCAGATCACCGGCTCGTTCAACAATGCCGCCGTCGGCACCGGCATAGGCATAGCCAACGGCGTCCAGGCGCTCGATACCGCGCGGCAGGTGATCCTTCACGCGGGGGATGGCGGTTTCACGATGCTGCTGGGCGAATTCATGACCGCAGTGGAACACAAGCTGCCGGTCAAGGTGGTGGTCTACGACAACAGCACCTGGGGCCTTGTTCATCTGGAGATGGAAGGCGCCGGAGTTCCGCCGAGCGAGGGAGCCTCGTTCCCCAACCTCGACTTCGCCACATTCGCGCAGGCCTGCGGCGCGCGCGGGTTCACGGCCAGAACGCCGCACGAAC
>NZ_ALVC01000652.1:0-236 GCF_000293195.2 Sphingomonas sp. LH128 | reverse complement strand
CTCGATATCGCCGCCAGGGGCGACTGTGTCGACGTGCTGGCCCGGCGGATCGATGAGGCACTCGACAGCGGGCGCCTGCCCGATGTCGATGCGCTCAGGGACGAGTTCCTGCCAACCGCAAGATCGCAGCGCGATGTCACTATCCCGCCACCCGATCTGCACAGCTACAACAGCCTGATCGCCAGCGGGGAGGTGCACTGATGACCCGCACCAAAGACCAGGCCGCCGCCGTGCTG
>NZ_ALVC01000651.1:0-218 GCF_000293195.2 Sphingomonas sp. LH128 | reverse complement strand
AGCCGATCAAGCGGGGACATGAGCCCGCCTGCCGTGGCGTTCCGCTTCACGACCGGGCGCGGCGGTAAGCATCCGGCGGCCCACCTTGCAGGTTACCATGGATACCTTCAAGCCGACGGCTATGCCGGCTACAACGCGCTGTACCATGACCCCAAGACCAAGGCATCGCGCGGCGTGATCGAGGTCGGCTGCTGGGCGCATGCGCGACGCAAGTTCAC
>NZ_ALVC01000650.1:0-557 GCF_000293195.2 Sphingomonas sp. LH128 | reverse complement strand
CTCGAAGCCCTGCCGCGCGTGCTGGCGCGCGTCGCGGGTGAGGAACTGTCCGAATTCTACCAGAAGGAACACCGCGATCACGGAGTCGATCTGCGCACCGGCGTGGCGGTGGAATGCCTTGAGGGCGACGGTCACCGGGTAACGGGCGTGAAGCTGGTCGATGGCGAGGTCATCCCGGCCGAGGCGGTGATCGTCGGCATCGGCATCGTGCCCGCCGTCGGCCCGCTGATCCTGGCGGGCGCCTCGGGCGCGAACGGCGTGGACGTGGACGAGTTCTGCCGCACCTCGCTGCCGGACATCTACGCGATCGGCGACTGCGCGGCCTTCGCCTGCGATTATGCGGGCGGCACGGTGATGCGGGTGGAATCGGTGCAGAACGCCAACGACATGGCGACGTGCGTGGCCAAGGCGATCTGCGGGGACGAAAAGCCTTACAAGGCGTTCCCTTGGTTCTGGTCGAACCAGTATGATCTCAAGCTGCAGACGGCGGGGATCAACATGGGCTTCGACCAGACGGTGACGCGCGGCGACGTCGAGGGGCGCAGCTTCTCGGTGGT
>NZ_ALVC01000649.1:0-4988 GCF_000293195.2 Sphingomonas sp. LH128 | reverse complement strand
ACGATCAGCGCGGCGATCGGGGCATGGACCAGCGGCGCGTGGATGTCGGTTGTCGTCATCGGCGTCGCCAGCATCGCGTGTCCTGTCCTGCGGGAGACGTGATGCCGAACGAGCTTGAACTTCGTTGCAGCCACGGCCTCCGGGTGGAGCGCCGGAAACCGCGCTGCGGCCCCCGTACCCGACGAGGGGTACACCGGGGCGGTTATCGACCTGCGAAGCCAGACCTAGGGAGCTGTCCCTAGACCCGGCCTGTCGCAACGATTGCAGTGGTTAAATTTGTGTGAGAGCGGCCGCTGTCCATGCGCTCGGGGCCGCGCGCAGCACTTTCGTCATCCCCGCGAAAGCGGGGACCCATCTGATGCCAGTGCACCACGAAACGTCGGGAGATGGGTTCCCGCCTTCGCGGGAATGACGACGTTAAATACGCAAGAACTGCCCTCAGCGCGCGACGAACTTGCCGGCCTCGCGGTCCTTGCGGACCTTCAGCGCGTCGAACACGGTGCCGCTCATGGTGATCCAGATGCCCGGGCCGGCCGATTGGCAGCAGCCGAACGCCATGCCCAGGTTGAATGCCGCGTCGCTCTCGGCGAAACGGGCGGGCTGCATGGCGCCGCACATTACCACGGTCTTGCCCTCGATATGGGCGAGCGCGGCGGCGGTGTCGGTCATGGTGTCGGTGCCATGGGTGATGACAACATGGCTTTCCGGCGCCCCGGCGACCGTCGCGGCGATCAGCGCGCGGTCCTCGTCGGTGAGTTCGAGGCTGTCCTTGCGCAGCAGTTCGACGACGCGGAACGGATGCGCCACGCGGGCGGTGGCCAGCAGCTTGCCGATCACGCTCTCGACGATCTGGTACTCGCTCAGCGCGTCGAAGTACTGCTTGTCGATGGTGCCGCCGGTGGTGATGACGAGAATGGGTGCCTGGTTCATGCGCGTTCCTTACTGCGGGACGGGCGGGTTTCCAATTCCTTCGTAGGTAAGGGGGCGCTTTGCCGATGGGGCTTCGAGAGGCTGTGCCTGACCCTTCGACAAGCTCAGGGTGAGCGGGAGTAGCGTAATGCCCTATCAATTCCGCTCAGGCTGAGCCTGTCGAAGCCCCCGCCGCACACGCCGCACGGATATTCGCCCTGCGATCTCCCGCCATCTCGCATCTGCACAACCGCGCCGATCCATGGCACCACTGCGACCATGAGCACCCTTGCGTCACCCTCGCTTACCGCCCGCAGCGAACTGGCCGCCGGATGGCCGACCGTCCTTGCCGCCGCGCTGGCGATCGGGGTGGGGATGATGGGCGTGGGGTTCTACGCACTGGGGCTGTTCGTGACGCCGCTTCAGGCCGAGTTCGGCTGGACCCGCGCCGAAGTCTCGGGCGCGGCGACGTTCCAGCAACTGGGCATCTTCCTCTCCGCCCCTGTCGTGGGGCGCCTTGCCGACCGCTTCGGCAACCGCACCATCGCCATCGCCAGCTATCTGGCCACGCCGCTTGCCCTAGTGGCGCTGGCCGAGACCGGGCCGTCGCTGACCGCGTGGTACGGCCTGTGGCTGCTCGTCTCTCTGGCGGGCTGCGGAACGACCCCGGCGATCTGGGCACGCGTCGTCTCGCTGCGCTTCGATGCCGGGCGCGGCTTCGCATTGGGGCTGATGCTGACGGGCTCCGGCATGGCGGCGATCCTCGCGCCCGCATTGCTCGGCCCGGTGATCGCGGTGCAGGGCTGGCGCACCGGCCTCCATGCCATCGCCATCGTGATTGCCGTGATCGGCATCCCCGTCAGCCTCCTGACCGGGCGCGGAGAGCGCGTCGCCAACGACAGGCGCGAGCGCGGCAGCATCGAGATCACCCGCAAGACGCTGCAAATCGCCCTGATCGGCTTCCTGCTGGGCGTCATCGTCGCGGCGCTGATCGTCCATCTCGTGCCGATGCTGGTGGACCGGGGCGTGCCGCCCGCGCAGGCCGCCGGAGTGGCCGCCTTCATCGGCATCGCGGTGGTCTTCGCCCGCGCTTTCGTCGGCTGGCTGTTCGACCGCTTCCACGCCCCGCGCGTGGCCGTGCTGTTCCTGACCTCGCCGGTGATCGCCTGCGTGATCCTGTGGCTCGACGGCCCCGCAATCCCGGCCGCGCTGCTGCTCGGCCTCGCGGCCGGAGCGGAAGTGGACATGCTCGCCTATTTCACCAGCCGCTACGCCGCACTGGAAAACTACGGAGCGACCTACGGCGCCATCCTCGGCCTGTTCAGCCTCGGCGCCGCGTTCGGTCCGCCGCTGTTCGGGTGGATGGTGGACGCGACCGGGAATTCCGATCTTGCGCTTGCTTGCTCGGGCGTGGCGCTCGTCGGCGTGCTGGTGCTGATCGGAACATTGGGGGCTTACCGGACGTCGTCGCGCTGAGACTGCGGGGGCTTCGACAAGCTCAGCCTGAGCGGGTTTGAGAGGCATTACACTAACTCCGCTCACCCTGAGCTTGTCGAAGGGTCAGGATGAGCTTGTCGAAGCCCCCGCGACATGACGCGCCTAAAGACAGCCACCGGTCCCGGATCAAGTCTGGGACGACGAAGTGAGAAACGCCAGCAACCCGCGCTCCTCGCGGCTCATCCAGCGGGTCTTGCGCGGCAGGCTTTCGGGCACCTCGGGTGCGCCCCGATCGCCCTTGGCCGCCGCGATCACGTCCGGGTGGACGTAGGACTTCCGCGCGATCGCGGGCGTATTGCCGAGGCACTGCGCAACCTCGTCCAGCATCGCCCGCAATGACAGGCCGGGGTTCCCGACCAGCATCGCGAAGGCCATCGTGCTCGCCGCCCATGTCCGGAAGTGCTTGGCGGTGAAGCCCTCGCCCATCGTCTCGGCAAGGTATGCGTTGACGTCGTGGCTGTGGACGGGAATCGCCTCGCCCTCCTCGTCGACGTACTGGAACAAGTGCTGGCCGGGCAGGTCCTGCATCTTGCGCACACAGCGCACGAGGCCGGGATCGTCGCAGGTGATCTGCTGCAGCTTGCCCGACTTGCCCTTGAAGCGCAGCATCAGCGCGCCGCGCTCTATCTTCGCGTGCCGGTTGCGCAGGGTGGTCGCGCCGAAGCTCTTGTTGGCCTTGGCGTAGCACTCGTTCCCCACCCGGATCGCCCCGGTATCGAGCAGCGCCACGACCGAGGCGATCGCCCGCTCGCGCGTCAGCTTGCGTGAAGCGATGTCCGCGTCCACCCGCGCCCGCAGCACCGGCAGCGCATCACCGAACAGGGCGCAGCGGTCGAACTTCATGGCCTCGCGCGACTGGCGCCAGTCGGGATGATAGCGATACTGCTTGCGCCCGCGCGCGTCGTAGCCCGTCGCCAGCAGGTGGACATCGGGGTCGGCCGAGAACCAGCACCGCTCGTAGGCGGGCGGCAGGGCGATGGCGTTGAGCCGGTCGATCTCGAGGCGATCCTTTATCCGCGCTCCGTCCGCATCGAAGTAGGCCCACTTGCTGCCGCGCACCGGCTTGCGGGTGATTCCGGGGGCGCCGTCATCGGCGAATTTCAGGCGCGAAATCGTCTGGCGCGTCATCAGCATGGGGTCTTGTCCGTTGTCTCTCCCTTTCGAGAACGCACGGGGGGGCAAACGGGTTGTCGGAAACCGGAACGCGATCCCGCCGTTCCTTCCTGCAAAGACAAACCACAGGAGACACCCATGGCAGACGCACGCATCTTCCGCGATCTCAAGGCCGACCACGACAAGCATCGCAAGCTCCTCGAGCAGCTCGGCGAGACTCAGGGCGCCAGCGACGAGCGCAAGGACCTGTTCGAAGCCTTGCGCAAGGAACTCCAGGCCCACGCCGCCGCCGAGGAGGAATCGCTCTACGCGACGATGCTCGGCAACCCGGACCTGCGCGACGAGGCCCGCCACTCGGTGTCCGAGCACAAGGAAATCGACGACTTCCTCGGCGAACTGTTCGAGATCGACATGAGTTCGTCCGCGTGGCTGACCAAGTTCAAGGAAATGCGCCACCGCTACCTCCACCACATCGACGAGGAAGAGGAGGAGATGTTCCCCGAAGCGGCGGAAAAGCTCTCGGCCGAAACCGAGAAGGAACTCGCCGAAGTGTTCGAGAAGCGCAAGCCGAAGGAACTGGCGACGGCCGAAAAGGAACTGCCCGGCGATGCGCGCGAATAAAGCCGGCAATACGCCGGCTCGGGCCTCCCCTGCGGCGAACGCGGGGGAACGCCCGATCCCGGCGGCGCGTTGCCTTCTCGATCAACCATAACGGAGACGGACCATGGACAAGGACATCCGCGAGCATTTCTGGAAAGCGTTCCAGACCAGCCCGTTCATCATGATGAGCCTTCAGGGCGGACATGCCCACGCCGAGCCGATGACGGCACAGCTCGACAAGGACGCCCATCACGCGATCTGGTTCTTCACCAAGCGTGACAACCGCATCGGCGGCGGCGGCAAGGCGATGGGTCAGGTGATGACGCGGGGGCACGAGGTCTTCGCCTGCATCGACGGTACGCTGGTCGAGGAAACCGATCCGGCCGTGCGCGACAAGCACTGGAACAACGCCGTCGAGGCATGGTTTCCCGCCGGCAAGGCCGACGCTTCGGTCGTAATGCTGCGTTTCGAGATCGAGGATGCCGAAGTCTGGACTTCGGAAATGGGCCTCAAGGGCGCCTTCAAGCTCCTGACCGGCAAGCCCATCAAGCAGGGCGAGGCCGGAGAGCACGCGCTCGGCGCGGTCTGAGACCCTCTAGGACCGATGCCTGAGCAGCGGGGGCGTGGCGGTTCAGGCTGCCACGCCCTTCGCGCTTGTCCTCCCTGTCGCGCAGCGATGGGGAGGGGGACCGCCCGCGCAGCGGGTGTGGAGGGGGAGAACCCCCTCCGTCAGCGCTTCGCGCTGCCACCTCCCCATCGCTGCGCGACAGGGAGGAGACGCGCCGTCATCAGGCCAGCGCGGCCTTCAGCGCATCGGCGAGATCGGTGCGCTCCCAGGGGAACAGGTCGCCCTCGGGCTGGCGGCCGAA
>NZ_ALVC01000648.1:0-8370 GCF_000293195.2 Sphingomonas sp. LH128 | reverse complement strand
AGCCGATCAAGCGGGGACATGAGCCCGCCTGCCGTGGCGTTCCGCTTCACGACCGGGCGCGGCGGTAAGCATCCGGCGGCCCACCTTGCAGGTTACCGTGGATACCTTCAAGCCGACGGTTATGCTGGCTACAACGCGCTGTATCATGACCCCAAGACCAAGGCGCCGCGCGGCGTGATCGAGGTTGGCTGCTGGGCTCACTCGCGACGTAAGTTCACTGACATTCTGGAAAAGAACCCATCGCCGGTAGCTGCTGAAGCGGTCGTGAGGATCAGCGAATTGTTCGCGATCGAACGGGATATCAAAGGAGCGCCGCCCGATGAGCGGCGACGGGTTCGCCAGCAGCTGGCTCTCCCGAAGCTTGCAGCCTTGCGGCCATGGCTGCATGCCCAGATGCAGGGATTGTCCTCGGACAGCGCCTTGGCGAAAGCATGCCGTTATCCCCTTAACCGCTGGGCGGCGATGGTCCGTTATTGCGAAGATGGCCTGCTGGAGATCAGCAACAACCTGGTCGAAAATGCCCTGCGCGGCGTTGCTCTGGGGCGTCGCAACTGGATGTTCGTCGGGTCCATCAAGGGCGGGGATGCCTCGGCGCTATTTTACTCGCTTGCCGAAACGTGCCGCCTGAACGGTGTTGAGCCCGAAGCCTGGTTCACCGACGTAATCGAGCGTATCGGCAACCATCCGATCAACCGGATCGACGAACTCCTGCCGTGGAACTGGCAGGCCGCAAAGGCGATCCAGAACCTGGAGCAAGCTGCTTGAGCAACGCCTTCGTCGTGCACATGACGATCACTCTGGATAACGTGACGCCCGCCGTAACCCGCATGATCGAAGTACCGCTCGGCATCCGGCTCGATCGTTTGCACACTACCTTCCAGGAAGCGTTGGGATGGACCGATAGCCATCTGTGGGAGCTGACCTTCGGGCGCACGGGCTTCGGCATCCCTGACCCGTCCTACGGCTTTGGCGGCCCACTTGATGCCCGAAAGACGACCCTAGGTGAGGCGTTGGAGGGAATGCGCGGCAAGACCTTCCAGTACCTCTACGACTTTGGCGACGGATGGGAGCACAGCGTCAGGATTCACGGCATCGCTCCGGCTGACCTGCAAGGCAGCTATCCGCGCCTGCTGGAAGCTAGCGGAATGCGCCCACCGGAGGACTCGGGAGGGCCTTGGGGCTATGCCGAGAAGCTGGAGGCTCTCACCGATCCGTCGCATGAATACCATGAAGAGGCGTTGGATGCTCTTGGCGACGACCATGACCCCCACACTCAACCCAACATCGAGGTGATCCACGCTCGCTTCGCGGCACTCGCCAAGAAATGGGCGCCGCGCCCGCGGAAACCCAAATAACCCTACGTCAACGCCGCCTTCCGTCGGCGCTTACGTTCGTCATCTGCCCCGCGCGGCATCTTGCGCTGCGTCGATCGATGCTGACCCAGCACCCGGCATATCCGTCGCTCGGATACCCGGACTGGCAGATCCCGTCGTACCTGATCGATGCAGCGCCGCCGCCGCGCGGGGCTCAGAAGTTTCCCCGTGCAGCCTCCTGCAGGATCAGCTTGTCCAGCGTCAGGTCCGAGATCGCCCGGCGCAGCCGCTGGTTCTCCTTCTCCAGATCCTTCATCCGCCGCGCCTGATCGGTCTTCAGCCCGCCATATTCCTTGCGCCACCGATAATAGGTCTGCTCGCTGACCGCGATCCGCCGGCATGCCTCGGCAGTCGAGGCTCCCTGCGCTAGCACAATCTCAACTTCACGCAGCTTGCCGATGATCTCTTCCGGCTTGTGCTTCTTGCTCGGCATTCAATGCCCCTTTCATGGTCCAGACTATCATAGTCTCTGGGCCACTCAGCGGGGGGCAGATCAATCTGAAGGCAGCCATCAACCGCTTTATCAAGGAGCATAACGAGGACCCCCGACCTTTCATCTGGAAGGCCGATCCGAACGAAATTATAGCCGCTGTACGGCGCGGGCACCAAGTGTTGGAATCAATTCACTAGTTCAGCAACGATGGGAACGGACAGTTTCTGGCGAACGGCCATCGTCGCACGGCACAGAAAGCATGGGAATCCCTCAAGCGGACTCATTCGTTCCGATCAATCCACTAGGGGGCACCTCTTGAGGCAACACGACACACCAATCCGCGCATGTCCGTTGTCCGCCTACGACCTCCGCGTTTGCTGGCGGGATACAGGGTGCCGCCAATTGCCACTCCCGCCCCGTCATATCACTGGAATAGCGTAATCCTTTCCGGCTATGCTCCTGCCGAGCGACACCGGTACCTGCCATTGATCACTTCACCTCTCGCAGGGCGGCGTGAATCACAACATACTGATATTGCTTAATAATTTTTGGTCGGGCTATAAGAGCGGGCTATAAGAGAGGCATGGCATAGGCTTGGCGTGCCTGACATAATGTTTGCGGGGTTGTTCCCGCTGAAATGTGGTATATCGGCCAACACGTATGCCTATGATGAGTCCAAGCCTTTAGCCGTCATGGAAACTGGAATAAAAAATGAGGGGCGTGAAATAGATTAATTTCAATTATTACATTTAATGATTAAAATCAAAATCATAAAAATTTATAAGGTTTAAAAAGATACCTCGGGAAAACACCCAATTTAATAACTGCAATTGTGGCATGTTAATAGGTGGCGGATGCTTCGAAAAATTTACGGAAAAGAATTTTTCAATTTCCGCATCGTTCTAATATAATTTTAAACTTCATGCGGAAATATTAATAATTCTAATTGGAGTTAATTTGTCCTATGAAACACCGCTCCATTGCAATTTATAACAAAAGCATGAGTGGGCATCGCGCTGCCTACATGCGTTATATTTCTGACATATTTAAGTGTCGACAAGTCGGCAAATTACGTACTTTCGGTGTCTCGAATCCTGTATTATTTTTAATGATTGAAGATTCTTTTGCCTTATATGTCATTGTGGCATTGTTTCGTAGCCTGTTGGGACGACGGACGGTCGGTCTTTTGTTCCGCCCCGGCCCCGCTGCGGAAGGGGCAACCCTGCGCTTGCGAATTAAGCGCATGCTCCTTAAGATGCTGAAAATTTTGCCTGCAGTTCGGACGTTGACGATAATTCCCTTCTCCATCGCGCCCCATTTTAGAAATATCGCCGACGATGGCATTTATGATCTCCAATTATGGGACTTCGCTAGCGAAGCCGGCGGTGATCTGCTCGCTTCCCATTCGGTGAGCCCGCCGGCCGATCTGGTCGATATCGCAAACGGTAGGCGGGTAATCAGCACAATCGGAGCTCAAAACGTGAACAAGGGCTATGATGTTTTTACTTCAGTATGGCATGCCAACCAAGATTTGCACAGGCATGTTCTTTTCGCATCTGGAGGAAAGGTCGCACCTTCGCTCTCCGCAATCGGACGGCGCTTCGAATTGGAGGCAGGGTTTTCTGTAAATCGTTTTATATCTGACGAGGAATTGCTTGGTTTTTATTCCCATTCTGATTTAATATGGTGCTATTACAGCTCAGATTATGATCAGGCATCAGGGGTGTTGGGGCGGGCAATTCAATTCGGTATACCCGTGATCGTACGCCCCGGATCGCTTTCCCACAAATTCTGTGTCAGTGAAGGCGTGCCGCACATTAGTGTGGCGGCGAAGACTCTAGCCGCAGAACTCGCTAAGCCATTTCCTGTCCGCAACCCACGAGGCGGAGTCGAATTAGCCTCAAAGTTTCGTAAGATTAGTCTTGCCACATTACAGGCAGCGCTGGGCGTCCGAAAGAGCGCGCCATGACGACTTTGCCAAACTTCAACCTACGCAAAAACGTAATTTTTTCCGTTTTCGCGTTTGCATGCAACATTAGTCTCGTCTTTCTGAGTTACAGGCTAATGATCCGTAAAAGCGGACTTGAAGCGGTGGGCTTGTGGTCAACTCTGTTTGCTTGGACCACAATGATTAGAATGGGCGACGCGGGCATGTCAAATGCTTCACTGCGATTTATTGCCCTGTGCGATCCAACCAAAGACCGTGAACGGCTGCGTGCATATCTGGAAACAGGCCTGATCTCCAATATTGTTTTGTTCATTTTGCTAGGAACAGCAGGCTATCTGGCAATTTCCTTAAATATACAAAATATAGTTTCTCATAAATTTATTGCAGAAGCTCATCGCGTCTTACCAGTTATGATGGCAGGCTTCGTGCTTATGAATATTTCTGGAGTTCTTTTAGGGTCTCTTCAGGGCCTGCATTTGGGTTACGTTAATTCTCAGCTTAGTATAATGGGAAATTTGGTCCAAATAATTGCGGTTATGGCACTAGTTCCGCTGTATGGTGTCACTGGATTGGCTTGGTCTCAGGTTATTCAATATAGTGCAAGTATACTCGCCGCGTGGTGTTTTGTTCGCAGACAGACCGGAGTCCGTAGTTTCGTACCGTCTTTGTTTTCCGTGCCGGTTTTCAAAGAAATGTTGGGTTTCAGTCTGAAGGCTCAGGTTGCCAATATTGCCAATGGTTTGTTTGAGCCGCTGTCTAAGATTTTAGTGGGTCATGTTGGTGGATTGCAAACTGTTGGTGTATATGAGCTTGCCTTTAAAACAATATCTCTAACACGAAACGTCGTTGTGTCTGCATTGACCGCAACGCTACCTGCAATGACGACGCTATTTTCATCAGATCGCGAAAAAATCCAAAATTTTTACGTGAAATCTGTGAAATTCAATATACTAGGCGTAATGTCTTTATTAACATGCGTTTTAATAAGTTCGCCATTTATATCTATTTTTTGGATAGGACATTTGGATTTTCAGTATGTAATATATTGTGCATTAATGGCGGGCGGATTTATCATTAATTCCTATGGGGCTCCAGCCTATCAAATGGGAGTTGCGTCAGGCCAAATGAAAAACAACATTATTACGACAGCTTTGGCGATTGCGCTTTTAATTGGCGTCGGGGGCGTGTTGGGGAGCATTTTTGGTGGCACGGGTGTGGTTGCGGCGGCAAGCGGAACTCTTGCCGTGTGTGGCTTTTTGGTCAAACTGCTCAACGAACGTATGCTCTTTGGACGAATAGCGCGCATCGACGCCGTTTGAATGGAACGCTTATGAACGCCCTTCACCTCATCCATACACCGCGCCATTCTGGGGCGGAGATACTTGTTCGCGACCTCTGCCTGATGCATCAGGCAGAGGGGGTCAATTGTGCGATCGCTTCCTTCGAGCCATGCGAGCCTCATTTTTTGGACGAAGAGCGGTGGCTTGCAAACGCAGGTGTAAAGCTGTTCTTTCCCCCGAAGAGGCTCACTAAATATGAACGCGTGGCGCATTTCAAGCGAGTGTTTTCGATCTTCGGTCCAAGTGTCATTCTCGCCCACTCGGTCCTTCCCTCGTTCTATGGCCGTATGGCTCTTCCGTTCATAAAGGCACATGGGCGATTTATCACTGTTTTGCACTCGGCCAATAATGACGATATAAGCACGGCCCCTGCGGTTATTGCTGAACGAGTATTGAGGTTTCGACAAAATGCGGTTGTAGCTGTCTCGGAGGAGGGGCAGCAAAATTACATGCGGCGGTTTGGTGATCGTATTCCGGTCGAACTAATACAGAATGGAATTTCCCTGTCCCGCTTTCGATCAATCGACCGTCCTACGGCCCGGCGCAAATTTGGCCTTGGTGAAGGGAACAAACTATTTCTGCAGGTCGGCCGCATCGATGATGTCAAGCAACAACACGTGTCGCTCCGCGGTTTGGCAGGTTTGTTGCGGCAAGGCGGGGCTGAGTTGTGGTTTGCTGGACTTACGGAAGATGCCAATTATGAAGCCGACCTGCGCGAATTAGCGTTGCAAGAAGGCGTCTTACGGTCAGTGCGCTTTCTTGGCAGTCGGGATGATGTGCCAGAACTACTCGCGGCAGCTGACTTGTATTTAATGCCATCGCGGGCAGAATCGCAGGGCATAGCTCTGTTGGAGGCTCTTGCGAGTGGTGTACCCACTATCGCATCTGAAATTCCTGCCTTTAAGTTCGCTGGGAAAATGCCTGGCGTGGCATTGGTCGGCTTAGGAGATTGGGAAGCTATCGGGGCCCAAAGTGGGTCACTAATTAAACTAGGACGATTCCATCGCGATCTTGATCAATATGAAATAAATATAACTGCTAGAAAGTACAAAAATATTATGGGGTTGCTTTAAATTATGAACGGCCCTCTGCTTCGCTATTCCCCTAACAACTCGGGTCAAACTGTGACTCCCGCCCGCAAAGTAAAAGTTGAGATAAGGAAGCGCTATCGTTGGATTCTTATTATTTACGCGATAATGATATCGTCGTGGATACTGGATTTCAAAAGTGAGGGGGCTGGTCAGGGCTTGGCCATGCAAGCCATTTTCAGCGCATTTTACATCACTTTCGCTGGCAGCTTCACTGTTATAAATAGATCGAGGAGCAAAGGCTTATCTTTCATAATTCTTGCACTATGCACGGTGATTTTTTTAGCAACCGCGATAACAACTTCAATAGTTTACAACGCCGACATCTATAATACGATGCGGAATGTGATTCCTATAGTATTGTACATCACAGCAGCATCTGCCAGCTATTCAATCGTATTCGAAATGAAAGATAATCTCCGCGCACTTCGCCAGTGCATGGCTACAGTAGCTTTAGCTTACATGATCTCTGCATTCTTCGTTATTTATTTTTCGAAGGGCGTAAATTTTAGTACGATTAGATATGAGATAATCGGTGGCTCAATCGTATTTGGCGTTTCCTATGCTGTTATGATGATGAGATTTAAGCTGATCCCCATAGAAATTATAATGGTTTTTATCTCAGTTTTGATCATTTCGCTGTCCGTTACCAGAACATGGATTGCGGTTGCGGCAGTAGAATTTATGTTGGTTTTAGTATTTGTAGTGAAAATGCGCCCTGGTTTTATTGTTAGAATTTTCATGGTAGGAGCTGTGCTCGCCATTGGTGTGGCCACCTTGCAGTTATCCGGTGTCCCAGTGCTTGACCGCTGGACGCAGCGCATATTTTCAAATCAATTTTCAGTAGATCCGACATCACTTTCGCGCGAGCGTCAAAACAATTCGATGTTGGACAGCATAAGCCAACGCCCATTTTTTGGGGCTGGGTTAAGCGGCGAAAGCCGATTTTGGCTCGAAAAGAATCTTGGCGGCAGTAACGAAATCAGTAGGGCTTATGGATTCGGTCATAATCAGCACCTGAGTATGTTATTCATCGGCGGGATATTTGGTGGGCTCCCTTTGCTTCTTTTGCAATTTTGGCAGTCCGCATCAGCCGTAATTTTTATGCGTAAGACTCGCTGGTACAGAGAAAGCGATTTGGTCTTTTTCGGAGTTCTTAGTGGTCTCGTAATATGCGGCACTCTGGCGTATGGAATGCTAGGTGGAACATTCGGTGACCGCGAACTCGCATTATGGTATGGTGTGGGAACGGGTTTGTTCTTGGCAACGCGAGATATTTGGGGGAAGTTAGCGCGTGTTGTCAGGCGAAGGGTTAATATCAAGACTCTCTGATCACGTCACGGATCATGTGCCATGGGTGCGAGCTGGAGGTTAGAGGTGGCCTGGGGAATCTGCGCACTGAGATAATTGGATTTTCTGCCTGAGAGCAGCCAGGAAGGCTGCGAGACAGGAGCAGAGAATGAGCAGACGACCCCGGCGCAACCACAGCCCGGCATTCAAGGCGAAGGTAGCACTTGCCGCGATCAAGGGCGAGAAGACGCTGGCAGAGCTGGCGCAGGACTATGACTTGCATCCCAACCAGATCACGACGTGGCGCACGCAGTTGCTCGAAGGAGCGGCCGGCGTATTCGGGTCGGAGAAGTCCTCGGACGAGCCCGCCGTCGACGTGAAGACGCTGCATGCCAAGATAGGCGAGTTGACGTTGGCGAATGATTTTTTGGAAGGCGCGCTCGGCAAGGCAGGACTGTTGCCGAGCGCAAAGCGATGATTGACCGAACGCACACCTTACCGGTGAAGCGTCAGGCGAAGGAACTGGGGATCAGCCGGGGCAGTGTCTATTATCTGCCCCGGCCGGTTTCGTCGGAGAATCTCGCGATCATGCGGCGCATCGACGCGTTGCACCTGGAGTTTCCGTTCGCGGGAAGCCGAATGCTACGTGATTTCCTGCGCCAGGAGGGTATCGAGATTGGCCGCTGCCATGTCGCGAGCCTGATGAAGAAGATGGCGATCGAGGCGGTCTATCGACGTCCCAGCACCTCGAAGCCGGCGCCAGGGCACAAGATCTACCCCTATCTCCTGCGCAAGCTTCCGATCGTGAGGCCCAATCAAGTCTGGGCGACAGACATCAGTTATACATCCCCATGGCGCGGGGCTTCGTTTATCTCGTAGCTAGTCGTCTGTGAAAAGC
>NZ_ALVC01000647.1:0-212 GCF_000293195.2 Sphingomonas sp. LH128 | reverse complement strand
CGGCGCAGGGCCTGATCGAGGCGCCGCTTGAGGTGACCGTGCGGACCTTCGATCGATCCGTTCTCGTGCGCCTCGCCGCGGTTGTTGCGGGTGGCAAGCATGCCGTAATGACGACACAGCTCGTCATAGCTTCGGGTAAAATCCCGCTGCGCATCGGCGTCGAGGTTTTTGTAGGCGGCTGACAGGGAATCGCTGCGGTGTTCGGCCGGCGC
>NZ_ALVC01000646.1:0-35143 GCF_000293195.2 Sphingomonas sp. LH128 | reverse complement strand
GATCTTGTCTGCATCGAGGACAACGACCGGTCTGATGCGGCGAGGATCGCACGGTTGGCCAACACCGAGCCGAAACAGGACGATCAACTGCAGCTATCCCTTACGCATTTTTGAGCCTCCGCCGATCGGCGCGTGAGCCACGTAAACCAAGCGGATCTCCAAGACGTTCCTATCCTGAGGAACAAGTCATGGTTGACGTGAAAACCTGGGCCCGGCGCACGTTCCGCAAGCTAGCGCTGGGCCACTTTATCGGGATCGAGACCATCAAGGTTTGGATACTGCGTAGGGGGAGAATATTTTCAGGTCGCAGAAACCGCTCTCGCCGGTCTGTCTATCATCATCGTAAAGGTGGGGGTGGGACGGGCCATGGAGGTATTTATACGGCGCGCGCGCAGGCCAGCGCGTGATCATCCGTAAAAATCCACGCCTTCCACTGCAGCACTCTTAGCGCTATTCGGCTCCGATTTTGGGGGTGATATGGCGAAACAGTATAAGTCGAAACTTCTGTTCAACGTTGAAGACGGTCGCGATCACAAGTCAGCGATCACCGGGTTGTTCGAGAAGGCGCGTTCCTTTGAATGCATGGTGGCGTTCGCCAAGATGTCCGCATGGAAGGACTTCAAGACGGTTCTCAAAACAGCGCTTGCGCGAGGTATGCGCGCCCGAATGGGGATCGGCCTCGACTTCTATCACACCGACCCTACGCTTCTTATCGAACTCTGGAAGATCGCCTCAAAGCCCGGCAGCCTGTTGGAATTGTTCGTCAGCGATGCTGATGAAACGTTCCATCCGAAAATCTATGCATTCCGTTACCCAAATGGTTGCAAACTGCTCGTGGGCTCCGCGAACTTCACTAAGGGCGGGCTTTCTGGGAACTACGAGGCCTCCATCCTTATCGACGATGCGACATCCGAGATGATGCCTTCTGTCACCGGACATTTCGACCAACTCATCGATGACGAGGTGCTAATACCCGCGACCAAGGAAGTTATTGACCGGTACGCATACGAGCATGAGGTCTTTACCGCAGCGATGCGGCTAGCAAAGAGGAAGGCCAAAAACACAGTATTCTCGACCGGGAATTCATTCTACACCTTGACCGAGTTCCTCAAGATGATGAGGGAGGGTTCACCCAACTCTCGCTTCGATAGCGATATGGCCATCAGGCGTGAAACTCGGGCGACCGCTAGAACTCACCTTATGGAGATGGCTGCTTGGCCGAATGATCCGGCTCAGCAATTTCCGCAGCGCTACGATGCACTGATTTCAGCATTCCATTCGGGCGGCCTCAAGCGCGGAAAGTCCTTCGTCGCAGCCTTCCCTGCCGAGTTCTCCGCTGCCGTGACTGAGATCGTCAACAATGCCGAAGTCGAACCACGACAAGCCTTCGAAATCCTGCTGACCCACTTCAAGGGTATCAAGGGCGCAGGCATAAACCTGCTGACAGAAATTCTACACTCACTGGACAATGAGCGGTTCGCTGTGATGAACCAAAACTCAGTCTCCGGGCTTCGTATCGCTGGATTTCAGGAATTCCCGCCTCAGCCTGCGAAGGACAATGTGAGCCCTGACCTCTATCAGTTATATTGTGATCGGGCGAAGGAAGTGCGTAACAAGCTCCACTTGTCGAGTTTCACTGAACTCGATGCCCTATTCAACTTCGTTTACTGGCATGATGAACGTCAGGAAGACGAGGAAGAAGACGACCAAGGCTGATCAGGTTCTGGTAGCGCGAGGGGTGTAGCGCCCCTCGCCAACTCATTGTACGCTCTGTGGTCATTTCCCACCAACTCGGCTCCAATTCTTCCCTCTGGCGTACTTGTTCGCATCGTCATCGCCTCATAGGCAGGACGCTGGAATACGTTCGCGATCTTCGTTCGAATGGGGAGACTGCCAAGATGCGGAACCGGCATTTTAACATGCCTCTACCCGGGCGGGTTCAACGGGTGGCGGCAACACAAGCTTGGAAACGCTCGGCGGGCCGGTCCCCGGAAGCGGAATGACTGCCTTACAATAATTTAATCGGGAAAGCTGCCGGCCGGCAGACGCCCCGTTGCAGACATTCCATCTTCGGTTATCTTCAAGCCATGCCGCATCGTGAGCGATCCCAATTTTACTTCGCAGCCGTATCCGCTGTCGCCGTTGCATTGACAGTCAGCTGCGCGAAAAACGGTGCAGGTTGTGACGTAAGAGGTTTGGCTCTTGATAAAACTAGCCAGCTTTATTCAATGGATATTGAAAAGCTAAAAGTCGTTAAAGACGAAGCCTTCAAAGAAAGTCGGTATGTTTCAGTAGCGTTTCGGAATGAAAACGACAGCGATTACGCTGGATCGTTGTTGGATATAGACCCTCGACTTTGTAGAATTAAGGGATTTCAGACCCAAGAGGGTCTTTCATTGTCTTTTATGCCGGATTTAGGGCGTGGTCCACCGCAACGGTGATCCTTCACAAGGCGGACTGGCAATGGCAGGGAACCACCCCTCCCGGTCATCAGGAGCCGCAAAGCCGGTCGCCGGAACCGGAATGGCAGCCTTACAAGATTTTAATCGGCAAGCGGTCCAGCGGCTGCCGCCCCCATTTCTGCCATTCCTAATGTCATTAAGAAATGACCCCGAGTGGCCGTTTGCAGTCCTTCCGGTTTATAGACCGCATTAAGCAAAGCTGCCATCGCATAATCAGCAACTAGGCGGATGGTGGCTCGGACGTTCTCTTGCATGTAACCTGATGATTTGCAGATGCATGCGCTTGGATCGCATCACTAACAGCGTCTCCCAAGCTGCGATGCAATGCAGGCTCTCGACAATCAGAACCGGAACTGCTGCCACACCCCGATGTAGTCCGAGCTTGTGCCGCCGCCGGCCTTGAAGGCCTCGCTGGCGATCCAGCGGGTGAAGAAGAAGCGGTAGCTGAGGTTCTTGGTGACGATCCAGTCGGCCTGCAGGTTGTAGCCGGTGCCGACGTAGGACGAACCGACCGGCCGGATGCCCGGATAGTTGGTCGGCCCCGCATAAGTCGCGTCGTTCTTGGTCTCGCGCCAGAAGAATTCCGGTCCGGCCACCAGCGTCAGCGACTTGGCGGGCTTGAGCGTCAGGTTGGGGTAGAGATCGATGATGTTCGAGAAGTTGAGGTAGCCCGCGTCCCCGAACAGAGGCAGCCGCGGCGCGGGCGGTGCGAATGTGCCCAGCGTGCCGTTGTTAGCCTTGCCGTCGCCGGTGAAGGCATCGAAGCGCACGCCCACGCGGGGCTTGAGCGGTGTCGTCGCGGGAAGGCTATAGCCGAGGTCGCTGTTGAAGCCCCAGGCGCGGATGCGATCTCCAGCGAAGCTGCCAGTCTGGTACGTGCCCTCCGCATCGTAGTCCCACGCGCCGCTCTTGCCGGTGACGTGGACGCCCCAGCTCCGGCGGTGCTCCTCGCCGGTCAGCAACGCGAATTTTGCGACCTTGTTGAAGACGTCGTAGTGGTAGACGTCGATCTGCGTGTCGGGGAGCAGCAGGCCCTTGGCGGCCGACACCGTCACGCCGTTGAAGTGGCGGTCGGGGTTGGCCTTGTCGTCGAACGAGCCGGTCAGCAGTTGCATGGGCCGCACCGCGAAGGCATCGATCCGCAGCTTGTGCTTGAGGATGAACGTGCCACGCAGGCCCTGATAGGTGAAGCGGACATTGGTGCCGTCGCGCAGGCCCACCAGCTTGCCGTTGCCCAGCGGCATCTCGAAGCGGCCCGGGCGCAGGGTGACGAGCGCGTCCTCGCCGATCGGGATCGTCACGTCGGCGAAGATCTGCTGGAATTCCAGCTTGTCGCGGTTGGGCGGCGTGGCCCGGGTCGCGTCGTACTCCTTGTTGTGCCCGAGTTCGGAGAAGATGTGCGCGTAGGGCGTCAGGTGCAGGTCGGTGACCAGGCGCAGGCGCTGGCCAAGGTTCCTGTTGCCGTCGTCCGCGCTCGCCCCGAGGTTCTGGTGCGTCCAGTTCTGGTAGTAATAGCGCATCTCGCCGCCGACCGAGAGATAGAGGTCGTCGGGCCCCAGCGGGATGTAACGCAGGCGCTCGACCGGGTTCTTGCGGCGATATTCGGGATCGTTGGCGGCGGTCCAATCCTCGGTCCAGCGCAGGCTCTGGGGTACGCCGGACTTGGCGGGAATGCCGCCGGGAACGGGCTCGGGCACCGGCGGCGCAAGCGGCTCGGGCGCGGGGCCGACTTGCGCGGACGCCAGGCCCGGAAGGCTGCAGGCCAATGCCGCGCCGAGCAGGAAGCGCGCGGGCGAGCGGGTAAAACGGTGACGAGCGGGCATGACATGACTCCCCGGTGGCCGGTGCCTTGCCGCACCGGCCTGATCGTGTTGTTGGGTTGGGCGGAAAAACGCCGGCGCGGCGCGCCTCAGGCGATGGCGCTTTCCCGATAACGCAGCATCATCAGCACGATCCCGGCGACCAGCGTACCCAGCGCCATGATCGTGGCGACCGGTCCCAGCGACCAGCCCGCCGTGAACAGCAGCCCGGCGAGGACCGGGCCAAGTGCCGCACCCGCCCGGCCGACGCCGATGACGAGGCCGGTCCCGCCCGCGCGCAAGTGCGCCGGGAAGCACTGGGCGATCACCGCATAGAGTCCCGCCGTCGCGCCATTGGTGAAGAAGCCGCCGATGCCGGCCATGATCGATAGCGTGGCGATCGTCGTAGGCCAGTAGCCGAACACGCAGATCGCCACCGCGCCGCAGCACATCGCGCCCGCCACCAGCGGGCGCACGCCGACGCGCTGGCTGGCAAGGCTCACGCTCAGCGATCCGAGCGCGCCGCCGACATTGGCCCAGACCAGCACGCCGCCGGCGGAGGCCGCGGCAAAGCCCATGTCGACGATGATCTTGGGGATCCACTTCACGAAGAAGTAGAAACTCATCATGTGGCCGAAGTAGACCAGCGTGAGCAACAGCGTCATCGTGCGCACGCCGGGGCCGAACAGCTGCGCGAGGCCGGGACCGGCGGGGCGCTCCTCGACCGGCGGAAGGTCAGCCAGCGGCGCGCGGCCCTGGCGCACCATCGTACGGTTGATCCTGTCCAGCGCATTGGCGGGACGCTTGTGCAGCAGGAAGGCGATCGTCTCGGGCACCAGCTTGATGACCAGCGGGATGAAGCACAGCGTCATCACCGCGCCGAACTCGAACACCGACTGCCAGCGCCCGGTGACTTCGAGCAGGACCGAGGCGATGCTGCCGCCGACGATCGCGCCGATAGGATAGCCGCCCGCCATGATCGCCACCGAAAGGTTGCGCCGCCGCGCGTTCGAACATTCGGCGACGATGGCGCCGGTCGCCGCCAGCATGCCGCCGATGCCGAGGCCGGTGAACAGCCGGAACAGCGATAGCGTGGTGACGTCCCCGGCGGTCGAGGCGAGCGCCATGCCCAGTCCCATGATCGCAAGGCAGACCAGGATGGTCGGGCGGCGACCGATGCGATCGGCGATGCTGCCCAGCACGAAGGCGCCGATGCCCATGCCGATCAGTTCCATCGACAGCACCGCGCCCAGCGCGGCGCGGGTGATCCCCCAGTCGCGGGCGATACCCGGCGATGCGAAGCTGATCGACAGGACATCGAATCCGTCGAGCGCGTTCAGGGCGGTCGCGACCGCCACGGTGAGCACTTGCCGATGGTGCATCGGCTCACGCGCGATTATGGCGCGGGGGTCTTCCATTGCTGTCTCCCCAGCCGCCGACATGCCGCGCTCGGGCGGCGGTCGGCGGCTGCTGTTGGTATCGTTGGGTTTTCTTGGGTGCCGTTGAGTGCCGCTGTGCGCTGCTCGGGTTCAGCCGCCAGCGGGGGCGGCAACTCCATAGGAGACCTGCTGATTCCGGGTCTTCTGGAAGTCCTCCAGCGACTGTCCGCGCATCGCCGCGTAGATCGCGGGATTGGGGACGCCGCTCATCGCGCCCAGCTTCTCCAGCAGGAAGAAGATCGCGCCGTAGTGGATCAGCCCCCGCCAGTCGCGCCTTCGGATGAGGTCGCGTTCGTGATCGGTAAGGTCGGCCTCCGCCAGCACCGCATCCTGATCGGCCTGGAACCGCGCCCGTGCCTCCGGCTCGATCAGACCGTGCAGGAACTTGTTGATTTTCCAGCCCCTTGCGCTGCGCTCGAGGGTGTAGGGATAAGTGCCTTCAAGCTCCTCGGCACCGGCAAGCTGCTGATCCATGCGCGCACGGTGTTCTATCGCGACCCGTTCCGGCATCGGCTCGGCGACGTTCTCGTAGATTGCGGTGGCGATCGCGCACATCGACGGCAGGTAATAGCTCTGATGAACCTTGCGTACCCGCGCAGACAGGGCCCCGCGCATCACCAGCCACATGATGACCTCGGAGCCTTCCATCCCACCGAGCCGGGCATAATCGGCATGGGTCAGGCGGGTCAGACAGACAGGATCGTTCTCCAGCAAGTCAAGGAACTGCTCGTCCCAGGGCGTGTTGTTGAAGCCGCAGCGCTCGCCATGGACCTGATGCGACAGGCCGCCGGTGGCGACGATGGCAACCTTGATGTCCTCAGGATAGCTTTCGATCGCGCGGCGCAGCGCCTGGCCCAGCTTCCAGCAGCGCAGCGCCGAGGGGATCGGGAACTGCAGCACGCCGACCTGCAGCGGCACGATCTGCGTCGGCCAGCCCTCTCCATCATGTTCCATCAGCACCGAGAGCGGCGAGAATATGCCGTGGTCCAGCCCCTTGTTCCGGAACGTGCTCATATCGAATTCCTCGGCCATAAGCGACTGGACGATATGGCGTGACAGTTCGGCATGACCATCGATCGCGGGCATCGGACGCGGGCCGCCACCTTCGTCCGCCACAGGATAGCTGTCATCGACACCAAGGCAGAACGCGGAATAATGATCAAAGAAAAACGAGGTGATGTGATCGTTATAGATCATGAACATCACGTCGGGACGCTTCTCTTGGATCCATTCGCGGATCGGCTCGTAGGCATCGAAGATCGGCTTCCAGGCCGGGTCTGCCTGCTTGTTCGCGTCGAGCGCGAAACCGATTGTAGGCGTGTGCGAAGTGGCGATCGCGCCAATGATGGTGGCCATGGAATCCTCTGTCTTGCTCGCCACAATCCGACCATCCAACGGTCGTTATGCCCGAGCCGAGCTGGTCGTTAGCGCGCTTCGCCCATCGCCAGCTTATACATTATGCGACGAGCCATAAGCCCAGGCTTATCAGGCGCGAAACTGAGGTCGAACTGTTCCTCACCATCGGTACGGACCACTTCGTTGATCCACTCCAGCGCCTCGACGTCCTCGGAATAGGCCTGGGTGTGCGCCTCGAGCATGAAGGTATCGATGGCCTCGTCCTCGGGCAGGTAATCGCGCGAGTTGAACCACCAGTAATGGATCGAGTTGTTCGTCTCAGGGGTGAAGACGTGCGTGATATTGTAGCGGTAGAGGCCGGGCTTGCCTTCGTCCGGCTCGTGCACACGCACCCGCGCATAGGCGGTGTGCAGTGCGGGCGAAACGAAACGCGCTTCCGAAGTGCGATCCACGCGCTTGTCCATGATGTCTGCGGGCTTGCCGTAGACACCCGGAGGCGCACAGTTCAGCAGTTCGCGGCGGATCACCACTTGGTTGCTCTCGGTCGAGGCAGTCAGCTTCGAGCGGGCGTACTCGGGCGTGCCGACCGTGTCGGGGTGCAGGAACGGGAAATGCGTCTGGTCGATCAGGTTCTCGTGCATTCCGACATAATCGGCATTGATGTGGAAATCGCCGGTGACGGTGCCCCAGTTGGGGTCACTGAGCCACCAGGTGTCGGGGATCAGCGCCTCATCCGCGAGGTCCGGCGATCCCATCCAGATCCACGTCAGCGGACCGCGATCGGCGATCGGGAAGGTACGAACGGAGGCAGTCGCCGGGACATTGGCGAGTGCCGGCAACTTGGAACAGACACCATCGGTGCCGAATTCCATGCCATGATACCCGCAGACCAGCTTGTCGCCCAGCAGCTTGCCCCTGGCGAGCGGGAAGGAGCGGTGCGGGCAGCGGTTGCGCATCGCCACCGGCTGGCCATCGAGCGTGCGGTACAGCACGACATCGACGCCGAGGAACTTGCGCGCGAGCGGGGTGCGACCGATCTCGGTCGAACGCGCGCAGGCGTACCAGGTGTTGCGGATCAGCGGTGTCGTGTTGTTGGCGAAGGCGCCGGAATCGTGCGGCTCCATGGCCGCGAAGATGTCGTTGTCGCTGAGCTGGCGCTTAGGCGGCTGGGGGGCGATCGTAGCCATGGGTACGTCCTCTCCTTGGATCAAATGTCGAGTTCGAGCACGCGGCCGCGAATGCGCGAGCAGCAGATGGTCATCTGGCGCCCTTCGGCCTTGTCCTCGTCGCTGAAGAAATGGTCGCGGTGGTCGAGTTCGCCGTCGCAGGCGATGACCGCGGTGGTGCACAGCCCGCATTCGCCGCGACGGCAATCGGCGTACGTCTCCACACCCCGTGCTTCGAGCGCATCGAGGATGGTCATGCCTGCACCGATCGGGATCGTCATGCCATCCTTGAGGCGCACCTCGAAGCCCTCGTCCTCGGGACTGTGCGCGGCATTGAAGACTTCATAGCGGATGCGATCCGGCGCCCAGCCAAGCTCCGCCGCTGCCGCCACCAGCGCCTCGATCATCCCGCCGGGGCCGCAGACGTAGACCTGCGCACCTTCGGGCTGCTTCGCCAGCAGCGCCTTCAGGTCGGGAATGCCGTCGTACTCGGTCTGGACCACGGAAAGCCGATCGCCACATAGCGTTTCCAGCTCGTCGACATAGGCCATCGTCGCGCGCTCAAGGCCGACATAGACGGCGCTGAAATTCTCGTGACGGGCGTCGAGCGAGCGGGCCATCGCGAAGATCGGAGTGATGCCGATACCGCCCGCGATGAGCAGGGTCTTCGGCCGATGTCGCATCAGCCGAAACGCGTTGAGCGGCCGCGACACGCGCAAATGTGTGCCGACGACGAAGTTACCGTGAATGAAGGCCGAACCCCGCGCGCGATTCTCACGCTGAACCGCGATGCGCCAGAAAGGCTCGGGCGCGCTGCCCGCCGTCAGGGCACCGACCACCGAATAGTGCCGCAGGAAGCGGCCGTCTTCACCACCAAAGCGCAGCTCGATATGACTGCCCGCCTCGGCAGGAGGCAGGGCGCGACCATCCTGCGCGGCGATGAGAATTTCGGTGATCCGATCGGTCAGGGCACGACGGCCCACGACAATCGCATTCAGGTACTTGTCCTGCATGTCCTCTCCACTGCGACGGGTCGGACCATGCCGACGGTGCCGCTCCTTGCCTGTTGGCGGAGATAGAGCCTCCGCCCCCAGCGCGCTTATGCATTGTGAGGAAGATGCCTTGCATTATTCGTATAAAGCTCGCATCGTTCGGAAATGGTGGACCGTTCTCCCCTCATCTCCATCAAGCAGTTGCGGGCGATCGGCGCGGTTGCGGACAATGCGAGCCTGGTCCGGGCCAGCCGCCAACTCGCGATCAGCCAGAGCAGCCTGTCTCGACAGATCGATGATGCCGAGCGTGCGTTCGGTCGCACCCTGTTCCAGCGCGGGTGGAATGGCATGGAGCCGACCTCCGCGGGCATTGTGGTGATAACTCACGCACGCCGGATGATGGCACGGATCGTCCAGTGCGGTGAGGCGCTGGCAATCAACGGCGTGCGGACCGGCGATCTTGGCTATCATCTCACATGGTTCATCCTCGACGTGCTCGATGCGGTGCGCCACGCGGGCAGCGCCTCCGCCGCCGCGAACTCTCTGGGCATATCGCAACCTACCGTGAGCCGTACTCTGGCGCAGGCGGGAGCCGCGATCGGCCAGCCCCCATTCCTGCGCACTGCCACCGGGATGACGGCTACCTCCAGCGTGCCGGTCCTGTGTGCGCTTAGGGACGATCTGCATGTGGAACTGGCGACGATGACCGCCGCACTCGCGTCATTGGATGGCCAAGTGACCGGGCGCGTTGCAGTGGGCCTCCTGCCGTTTTCCGAACAGGGCATCGTCGTCGAGACCTTCGCCATCCTCACCCGGGACTATCCGCACCTGCAGCTTCAGGCCGTGACGGGCAGTTACACCGCGCTGACCGAAGCTCTTCGGCGCGGTGAGATCGACATGATACTCGGCCCCTTGCGCGGCGATGGCGCAATCGACTGGCTGCAGGAACATCCGCTGCTCGAAGAGCATCTGACGCTGCTCGTGCGCCCCAGACACCCTCTCGCCGATCGCCGTGCTGACTGCGCCGATCTGGTCGCCGCATCCTGGGTCGTCGGCCCGCATGGCACGCCGACGCGGCGGTTCTTCGAAGCCTTCTTTCTGGGGCGCGGCATGGCTCCTCCCGCCCAGATCTGCGAGATGGTCACGTTCCCATTGGCGGAGGACATGATCCGCCAGAGCGACGCCATCGGCCTGCTGACCTATTCTCGCAGACAGCGCGAAGCCCTCCGGAACAGATTGCAGACTTTGTCCTCGGACTTCCCCGATGCAGTGCGCCAGATCGGCATATCCATGCACAGATCGCGGCCTTCTTCGACACAACACGAACTGTTCCGGTCGGTCCTGATCAAAACGCTCGAAGGGGCAAAATAAGAACGCCCTACGACCATCGGCCGCAGGGCGTTCTACCGCTTCCCGGAGGAGGATGGGGAGCGGTTATTCCTGGTTCCTCGCGAAGGCCGCATCGAAGCGGACCTCGGGCCGCTTCCACAGCAGCGAGCGCACGAAGCCGACCGCCTCGGCAGCACCGTGCAGGCGGTCCATGCCGGCATCCTCCCACTCGATCGAAATCGGCCCGTCGTAGCCGATGGCGCGAAGAGCACGGAAGGAATCCTCCCAGGGCACGTCGCCATGCCCGGTCGAGACGAAGTCCCAGCCCCGGCGCGGATCGCCCCAAGCGAGGTGCGATCCCATCACGCCCGCACGCCCGTTCTTCGGGCGCAGGCGGGTGTCCTTGCAGTCGACGTGGTAGATGCGGTCCTTGAAATCCCAGATGAAGCCCACCGGATCGATGTTCTGCCACATCATATGCGAGGGATCCCAGTTGAACCCGAACGCCTTGCGGTGACCCAGCGCCTCCAATGCCTTTACGCTCGACCAGTAATCGTAGGCGATCTCGCTGGGGTGGACTTCGTGGGCGAAGCGCACGCCCTCCTCGTCGAACACATCGAGGATCGGGTTCCAGCGCCGTGCGAAGTCGGCATAGCCGTCCTCGATCACATCGTCCGGCACCGGCGGGAACCTCGCCACGTATTGCCAGATCTTCGAGCCGGTGAAGCCGACTACGGTATCGACGCCCAGCTTGCGCGCAACCTTGGCCGTAAGCTTCATCTCTTCGGCTGCGCGGGTGCGCACGCCCTCACCGTCGTCATCGCCCCAAACCTTGGGCCGCACGATCGCCTGATGGCGAAAATCGATGGGATCGTCGCATACCGCCTGCCCGGTCAGGTGGTTGGAAATCGCGTAGAGCTTCAACCCGTGCCGGTCGAGGATCTCGCGGCGCGAAGCGAGGTAAGCAGCGTCCTCGGCGGCTCGCCAGATGTCGAGGTGCTCGCCCGAACAGGCAAGTTCGATGCCGTCATACCCCCACTGCGCGGCGTATTCGGCTACTTGCTCCAGCGGAAGGTCGACCCACTGGCCGGTGAACAGGGTAACGGGAAGCGCGGCTTGCGTCATGATGGTCTTCCTCTGATCAGGCGGCGGGTACATCGACCCAGGATCGGGTATCTGCGGACTGGATCACCGCATCGATGATGCGCGCGGAGCGCAGCCCGTCGGCGAATGTCGGCAGGCCCGAAGGCACCTCTCCGCGCACGGCGGCATAAGTATCGGCCACGAAGTTCTCGAAGCACTGCGCGTAGCCCTGCGCATGGCCCGGCGGCAGGCTGGAAAGGCGGCGCGCATCGGCAGCGCCCGTACCCGGGCTGCGGAACAGTGTTTCGGCAGAATCCTCGGTGCCAAGCCAGACCGTCTCGGGGTTCTCCTGGTCGAAGACGGCGGACTTGTGCGCCCCGTCGAATTCGAACCACAGGCGGTTCTTGCGGCCCGCCGAGACTTGAGAGATCACCGCGCTACCCAGAACGCCCGAGGCTGTGCGGAACATAATGGTGGCAGCATCCTCTGTATCGACTTTGACCAATGGTCCCGCCGCAGCATCGCCCGAGAAGCTGGCCTGCGAAGCCGCCGGGCGTTCGGGCACAGTGATCGTCATCGCCGCCGTGACTGACGCGATCCGCTCGCCTGTGACGAATTCCATGAGGTCGCACCAGTGCGAGCCAATATCGGCGAAGGCTCGGCTGCGCCCGCCCTTGGCTGCATCAACGCGCCAACTGGTGGTGCCGGGCGAAAGCAGCCAGTCCTGAAGATAGCTGCCATGGAGAAGTTGCCATGCGCCGAACTCGCCCGCCTCGCGCCGCGCACGGATCTCGCGCACGAGCGGGTGGAAGCGGTAGACGAAGGGCACGGTGGCTATCCGGCCTGCCTCAGCCGCAAGGGTGTGCAGGTGCAGCGCCTCGTCGGTGCCGACGGCGAGCGGCTTCTCGCAGATCACATGCGCGCCGGCCGCCAACGCCGCCTCGACATGCACGGCGTGAAGGCTGTTGGGGCTGCAGACGTGGACCACATCGAGATCCAGTCTGGCAAGTTCCTCCAGCGATCCGATCGCCTGCGTGTCCCAACCTGCCGCCGCATCCGCTGATCGCGCAGGCGAGGATGCCATAACGCCGACAATCTCACCACCTCCCAGCAGGGCAGCACGGCGGTGAACCTCACCGATCATTCCGGCGCCCAGGATGGCTACCCGCAAAGCCCTGTGTGCAGCTACGCTCAAACGAATTCTCCTGTCATCCGGTCCCGCCTTCACCAAAGCTGCGCGAACGCGATGACGGCGGGATCGGGAACTTGTGCCTGCGTCTGCCAGGTCAGCGCGCCGGTCCTGGCATCGACCGCATAGGAGCGCACCACATGCGCCGAACGGTCCGCCACCAGCACGAAGCTGCCGGTAGGGTCGAACGTGAAGCTGCGCGCGGCAAGGCCGGGGTGGATGGAGCGGGCAAGCGGCACCGCGCCCTGCCACACCAGCCTCCCGTCCTCGAACGCGAACCACGCGAGCGAATCCTCGCCCCGATTGTTCACGTAGATGCGGCCGCTGTGATGGTGCACGCGCACCTCCGCAGGTTCGTTGATGCGGCCGGGATCGGTGACGATCGTTGAAATCCGGTCAAGCAAAGTAAACGCGCCGGTTTCGGGATCGAATGCCAGGGCCGCCAACTCCGAGGCGAACTCCAGCGTGGCAAAGGCCAGCCTACCCGACGGATCGAAGGCGACATGCCGCGCCCCGGTTTCTGGCTCCATCTGCAGCGTGGAGACAAGCTCCAGCCGATCACCCAGGCGGAATGTGTGGATGCGGTCGGTGCCCTTGTCGCAGACGAGCACGAAGCGACCGGAGGGATCGATCACCGCGCAGTGCGCATGTGGACTGGACTGCGCATGACCGCCGTTCTGAGGGGAAAAATTCGGATCCTTGCCCTGCCCTTCGAAGACATGCAGATCGCGCAGCGCACCGATGCTGCCATCAGTTTCGAGGCCATAGAGCAACACCGTCGAATCGTCGTAGACGTATTCGGTCGACCACGATCCATCCGGCAGGCAGCGCACCTTCTCGACATGCTGGAAATCGCCATGGTTGGCACAGACCAGCGAGCGCGAGACGGCATCGTAGTCAAGGAACGTCGGCCTCGGCCCCGGCGCCAGCTGCGTATTCAGTAAGGTGAGTTCGCCCGTCACGCCGTCGACGCCAAAGGCATGGACGGCGGCAGGCGGCTCGACCGGCCCGCGCCCATCGGTCTTGCGCTCGTCCACAGCATAGAGTGTGCGCGTCTGCGGCGCATAGACGAGATAGCCCGCTTCCTTCGGTTCACTGACGCGCGACAGCTGCGTCAAGCTGCTGCCGTCGGGCGCGGCATCGAAGGCATAGATGCCGCCCCCGGCTGCGCCAGGCGCGCAGCCATAGGAACCAACGTAAGCGACGAGGCGTGGGCCTTGCGTCATGCTGCGATCAGGCGCCGCAGCATTTCGTGGTGACGGCGGACCTGATCCACTTCGTCCATCATCTCGGCGCGGCTGCGGTCCTGCGAATAGCGCTGACCTTCATATTCGGTGTTGATGTAGCCCTCGTACCCACCGTCCTTGAGTGCCTTGATCGCGCCTTCGTAGTCAATCGCAAGGTCGTGATACTCGCCCGGACGACCGGGAATTTCAGACATGTTGTTGAACTTGCCGTGGCAGCTGACGACGTGGCCGGTCAGCTGGCGCATCGTGTCGAACGAGGTATGCGACTGCATGATCGCCTCGGCCACAACGATGTAGTCAAGCTCGCTGGGCTGCGGTACGCGTTCGTCGGCAAAGGCGCGCAGGGCCTCGAACGGGCCCTTAAGAGCGGGGATGCTTTCGCCGGTGGTGAAGAAGCGCTTGAACTCGCTACGCAGGTTGCCGGCGGTCTGCCTGGCGATGTCGGCGAAATCGAAGGGCCCCTGCCCTGCGCGCAGCAGTGCGGAGAGTTCGACCGCGGCATCGCTGGCATTGCGCTTAGCGCCGCGCCGCTCGTACTGGGCAAGCAGGACTTCGGTGGGGCGAAAGCCGAAGATGCCGAAGTCCGGGACGATGCCGATGGCGTTCGTCGCATGCTTCTCGGCATAGTCGATGATCTCGGTCACCTGCTGGCCTTCGAGCGCCATCGGCTGGTGGACTTCCTTGCCAAGCCGCATGCCGAGCCGTTCGATCTCGGGCAGCGCCCTGACCATCACGTCGAGCGGGCAGGTGGACAGCACGCGCACGTTGGCGAAGCCGAGACGGTGGGCAAGGCGGATATCGTGCCGCAGGCGCTCGGCCACTTCCTCGTGGTCCATCACGTGGTCGCGGAACTGGAGGACGTCGAACGAGACGTCCATCGTCACCGGCACGGTGCCGTACTTGTCCATCCAGCCGAACCACTGGGCCACGAAGGCCTCGCCGGGATCGGGATAGCGCAAGGACATCTCGTCGACGATCTCGATGCCGTCGGCGCCGGGCAGGTTCTCACCCACTTCGCGGATCTGGTCCTCCAGCGTCAGCTCCTTGAAGAAGTGCGACTGCTGGTAGCTGTAGAGCGAAACACCGGTCTTCATGTCAGGCCTCCGCCGTTTCGTTGAGCGTCAGGGTGTAGGTCACGATATGCGGGGTCTTGTCCGAACCCGCGCCGGTGCCGGGTGTCGGCGGCGCCTTCACCCATTCCTCGTCGGTCGGCAGGTAGCCGTAGGCGGCGATAACGCATTGCTGGAAGCGCACGACGTGCTCTCCGGCGGCCAGGCCACCGGGCACGCAGATGTGGAGGATCGCCTCGTCGTCGTAGTCCCAGTGTTCGTGAACGGCGTTGCGGATCTCATCGAAATCGCGCGGGGGCTTGCCATTGACCTCGAAGGTCTGGGCCTCGCGCGGGTAGAGCACGCCATCCACTTCGAGGAAGTAGCCGGTGTGGAGCGAGAGATAGACGCCCCGGTAATTGGCGATGCGCACCGCCAGCTGGAAGCCGACGACTTCGCCGTCAACCACGTCGTTGCGCAGGCTGTCTGCCCTTACGAGATAGTTATCGAACATATGCCTGTCCTGTCCGGTTGATCCTGGTTGCCATCAGTCCTGCTCGCGCCGGTAGAGCGCCAGCCACGCCACGCAGGTGACGATCGCCATGCCGATCGGCCCCACCCAAAGCGGCGCCCAGGCCGACGGTCCCTGCGCGGCGGCGGGTACGACGAGTGCGCCGTAGATCGCCCCCGAAGCGGCCGAACCGATCGCCGCGCCGAAGCCCGAGACCATCAGGATCAGCCAGCCCTGCGCCTGCGCGGCGAGCTGCGGGGGAGCGACGCGGGCGATGAACATCGCGGCGACGACGATGAAATAATCGTTGCAGATGCCGTGCAGCGCCACCGCGCCGATCGCGTAGGCGCTGTTACCGCCGCCTGCGAGCAGAAGCAGTGCGAAGCGAACGCTCCACATCAGCATGCCGAAGAACAGCGCCCACTTCATCCCGATGCGCGCCAGAACCCAGGGGATCGTGCCGATGAACACGACTTCCGAGATCGGTCCCAGCGCCAGCACGCCTGCGACGTTGGTGATGCCCAGCACCGCCAGATAGGGCGAGGCGAAGCTGTTGTAGACGCCCAGCGAGATCGAGGTCAGCAGCGTGCAGAACATCAGAGCGGCGAACGTACGGTTGCGGAACAGCACCAGCGCCTTGACGCCGATGAGGTCGCCCAGCGAAAATCGCGCGCCCTTGGCCGGCGGCGGCGTGCGCGGCAGCGTGAACGAGGCGAGTGCAGTTATCACGGCGAAGGCGGCGGCGAAGTAGAACACGCCGGTCGAGGCCGACAGCCCCAGCCAGCCGACCGCCAGTCCCGCCACGACCCAGCCACCGGGCCCGAACAGGCGCACGTAGGGAAAATGCTGCTGGTTATCGCCCAGCAGAGTCAGCGAGATCGAGTTGATGAGGCCCAGCGTCGGCTGGAACGTGCACATGTAGGCGAAGATCAGCGCCAGCGTCAGGTTCGCGTCATGCGCCGCGATAGCATGCGGCAGCATGACCAGCAACACGGCGCCGGCCACGTGCGCCAGCGCCAGTACGTTGCGCGGCGCCAGGAAGCGGTCGCCCAGCGCGCCCAGGAACAGCGGTGCGATGATCGCGGCAATGGCACTGACGAGATAGGCGATGCCGATGATGGCATCCAGCCCGTTGCTCGCCAGCACCAGCCCGAGCGTGGCGAACCACGCGCCGAACACGATGAACTCGACCAGCGTGACGAGGCTGAGGCGCGCGATCAGGAAGGACGGCCCTTCGATCTCCCCATAGCCTGCCGGGCGTAGCTCGGTGCGTGATCCGCTGATGATACCTGGCATCTCTCTTCGCTCCTCGCGGGCCGGCCTTCAGGCCTGTCCCTTTGTCAGTTCCTCGGCCACCTTGCGGCAGGCGCGCAAGGTCAGCGCCATGATCGTCAGGGTCGTTCCGCTGGTGCCGCCGGTCATGAAGCTGCTGGCGTCGGTGACGAACACGTTCGGCGCATCCCAGACCTGATTATGCGCATTGAGCACCGACGTCGCCGGATCGGTGCCCATGCGCGCGCCGCCGCTTTCATGGATCGCCGCGCCCATCGCCATCGATTTGGCGAAATTCATGCGCACGATCGTCCGGCTGAAGATGTCGGCATCGGGGAATACGCCGCGTCCGTGCTCCTCAAGACCCAGCGCATTGCCGACGAACTCGGTGGCAAGCCCGGCGTTTTCCGCCATCTCGTAGATCGCGCGCGATTGTGCGCGTAGCACCTTGAGATCGTTTTCGCCCATCTTGCAGCGGATGTGCGGGATCGGCACGCCCCAGGCGTCCTTGCGCGAGGGGTTGAGGGTGATGCGGTTGTCGGCATCGGGCAGCATCTCGCCAAAGCCCATGATACCGAACTTGGCGGCCTTGTCGGCAGGCGAGAACAGGCGCCCCACGGTGCCCTGATAGCCGTAGCCGCGCAGGAATTCGGAGTTGGTCTGGGCCGTCACGTTCTCCCAGCGCGGTATGTAGACGCCGCCGCCCACGCCGTAGAACGGATCGGCGGGAACCGTGTCGTCCGCTTCCCAGCCCTTGCGTCCCGGCACGGTGCCCATGATGATGCACGGCACCTGGTCCATGAAGTAGCGCCCCAGATTGCCCGAGTTGTTGCCCAGGCCTTCGGGGTGTTTTCCACCCGCCGAGTTGAACAGCAACCGCACCGACTCGATCGCCGAGGCGCAGACCATGACAGCGCCGGCATGGACAGTGTGGACCTGCTTCGTCTCGCGATCGACGAACTCCGCGCCGGTCGCGCGGCCAGTGGCGGGATCGGTGAGTATCCGCCGCGCCACCGCGTCCGAACGGACCGTCAGCTTGCCCGTCTCCTGCGCCTTCAGAATCGGCACCGGCACGCGCCTGATGTTGGGCGGCATGTAGCGCCACGACGTCGCCTTGCGGCCGGGCCAGTGGCTTTCGGTGGCCAGCTTGAAGTCGCGTTCGGCGGCGGTCAGCTTCGAAGGGCCGGCGAATTTCCCGTCCGGGATGCTGGCGATGCCTTCCGAGCAGCCACGCACGCCCAGCGTTTCCTCCGCACGAGCATAGTAGGGTTCAAGATCGGCGTAGGAGATCGGCCAGTCCTCGCCGTAGCCGTCGCGGCTTGCGGCCTTGAAATCGCCGTCCGACCAGCGCAACAGCACCCGGCCGAAAGTATGCAGGCGCCCGCCCAGCTGCTTGCCGCGGATCCACAGGAACGGCGCATCCTTGTCGGTAGTATAGGGGTGATCGCTGTCCTTGACGAACAGGTGGCGCATCTGCTGCGCATAGAGCGCCACGCGCGATTGCAGGGGCTGGCCGGTGAACGATGCGCGAATGCGCGCCCACAGCTGTACGCCCTTTTCTTTCGGACCGGAGAGGTTGGTGGGAAAATCGTCCGCCGTGATCGCGCGGCCCGCTTCCAGCAGCAGCACTTCGAGACCCTGCTCAGTCAGCCCCATCGCCGCAAAGCTGCCCGCCGCGCCCGAGCCCACCACGATGACGTCGTACTGCTTGTTCATGAGGTGGTCTTGTCCAATAGCGGTTGGCGCTCGCAGGCCTGCCCTGCGAGCGCCGTCGGGAGGGATCAGAACTTGACGCCGCCGCGCACGCCGAACTGGCGCGGGTCGGTCAGGGTGAACGACTGGAGTTCGTAGGTGCCCAGCAGGCGCTTGTTCTCCAGGTTCTTGACGAACGCCTGCACGTACCAGCGATCTTCCGGCGCGAAGTAGCCGACCTGGATGTCCGTGCGGGTGTAGGAGTCCTGCTTGATCTGGTTGGCGGTGTTGTTGTCGGTGACGATGTAGGAGCTGGAGAACTTCAGCGCAGCGCTGCCCGAGATGCGCCCGCCATTGGCCAGCGGCACGTCCTGCGTCACGCCGACACGGCCGGACCACTTGGGCGAACGATCGAGCGGGGTGCCCTCGAAGTTGATGCTCTGGTCGCTCTCCAGCGGACGGAATTCGCCGTAGGTCGCGTCCAGATAGGCCAGCGAGTAGTCGATGCGGGTATTGGCGCCGAGGCGGTAGTTGCCCTCCAGCTCGATGCCCTGAACCTTGGCCTTGGGCACGTTGAGCGTCACCGCGCCGCCGGTGGTCTTGACCAGGCCCTGCTGCAGGTCGCGATAGTCGTAATAGAAGCCGGTCAGGCTGAAGTAGAGCGAACGGCCCAGCGTGGTGCCCTTCACGCCCGCCTCGTAGGAGATGATGCGCTCGGGCTTGTAGTAGAACGGCACGCTGCTGACGTCGTTGGGCGTGCCGTCGTTGAAGCCGCCCGCCTTGTAGCCCGAAGTCACGCCCGCGTAGGCAAGGATCGTCGGCGTCAGGTCCGCCTCGACGCTGCCCTTCCAGGTCACGCGCGAACCGGAAATGCCACCGCCCGGATAATGACCGCTGTAGTCCGACGGGAACGTCAGGCCGAGCCCATTGAGCGTGAAATACTGCGTGCCGGTGCGGTCCTTGCTGTCCTTGGTCCAGCGCACGCCGCCGGTGACGCGCACGCCGGGGACGACCTCGTAGGTCGCCTGACCGAAGCCCGCGTAGGACTTCGCCGAAGCGTTCAGGTCGTAGCTGAGCGTGAAGCCCTGGTTGACGAAGTCCAGTTCAGGGGCGGTGTAGGTCTTCTCGTGGAAGTAGTAGGCACCCACGACCCACGAGAGCGGCCCGCTGCCCTGCGAGGCAAGGCGCAGTTCGTGCGAGTCCTGCTGGTGGTTCTGGAACGACGTGAACGCGCCATTGACCTGGCTGGAATCGGAGGGGATGTCGTTGCGCACGGTCAGTTCGCGCCAGGTCGACTTACGCCAGCCGAACAGATAGGTCAGCTTGGCGAAGCCGAGGTCGGAATTCAGCTCGGCCGTGACGCCGCCCGAATTGAAGCGGCTGTAGGTGTCCATCCCGGGGTTCTGGTAGCGCAGGCTGTGATCGTCGTTCTGCGCGACCGCCCGGTCGAGCGCGACGCGCGCCTGGCCGTTGGTGTCCGACTGTTCGTAATCGCCCGAGACGAACAGCGTGGTCGCGCTGCCGATATCGAACAGCAGGCTGGCGCGCAGACCGAAGTCGTTCTGGTCATCCAGCTTGTCGTGGCCGTCGTGCGTGGCGGTGAAGCCGTCGTGGTTGTTATAGGCCCCCGCGAGGCGCAGCGCGATGCCGTCCGCGATCGGCGCGTTCAGCATGCCGTTGGCGCGCACGGTGTTATAGTTGCCGTATTCGAGCGAATAGGCCCCTTCCCATTTGTTCGTGGGACGGTTGGTGATGACGTTGATGACGCCGGCGGTCGCGTTACGGCCATAAAGCGTGCCCTGCGGCCCGCGCAGCACCTCGACGCGGCTGACGTCGAACATGGTCAGCGCCTGTTCGGTCGGGCGCGCGATGTTGACGCCATCGAGGTTGTAGGCGGTCGAGGGGTCGCCCTTCTCCGAGAAGTCGGTGCTGGCGACACCGCGGATGGCGAAGCCGGCGGGGCCTGCCTGGACGTTCGGAATGACGTTCTGCAGATCGCGCGAGCTGGTGACGCCTTCGGACAACAGCTTGTCGCCGGCGACGGCGGCAATGGCGACCGGCGCCTTGCTGAGCGCCTGGTCGCGGCGCAGCGCGGTGACGACGATCTCGTCGGTCTGCGCCGACGCTTCCGCGGCATCCTGCGCAGGCACGGTGTCAGCCGACTGAGCGAGTGCAGACGCGCACTGGAAAGCGGCAAAGCCGACGGCGATTACGGATGCGGTAAGATGAAAGGCTTTCATAATCCCTCCCAAAGGAACGTTCGGAAACCGAACCCTTGCTTCGTCACGAGCAGGTGATTCCGGATACCGATCGCGTAAACGTTCTTTTACCGACCGTTTCAAATGGATTATCGTTCGGATTAAGATCGTTCGTCGCCGCGTCGCAGCAAAATCAGGCCCGGTAACGAGGACAGGCCTTGAAAATGTGGAAATGCGCTATTTGATGCAGTGCAATAAGTCGAACGATAAGGGAGAAGATTTTTTTCATTCGTTCGCTTTCCATACGATCACGCTTGACCGAACCCGGACTTGCGATCACCGTGCACTTATGCTTCCCACCCCTCTCGAACCACGAAAGCGCGGCATGCGCGTCGATCGTAACGCCAACGTGCAGGACGTGCTGGGCTTCCTGCGCAGCAACGGTCCCGCCAGTCAGGCCAGCATTGCCCGTTCGACCGGGCTCTCGCGCGCGACCGTAAATCACATCGTGCAGTCCCTGCGCGATCAGGGCGCCGTGCAGTACGAATGGAAGAACAAGCGCGAGGCATTCGTCTGCCTGGCCTCGACACAGGGCTCGGTCATCACGCTGACCGTCAGCGACGCCCTCATCAAGGCGTCACTGTTCGAGTTCAACGGGCAGGAACGGATCGACGTCGTCTCGACCGACCTGCCCGAACACCGCGATGCCGCGCCTTCCCCGGCGATGGCGCTCGACATGGCCAACCGTCTCGCCAGCCTGGCACGGCAGCGCGGCGCGCAGGCAGTGGGAATGGCCGTTGCGATCGTCGGCCCGATCGATCGCGCCAGCGGCACGATCGCGCAATGGGCCTGGCAGCGCCTGCCTAGCTGGAAGCAAGTGGACATCCACAAGTACTTCACCCGTCACCTGCGCATCCCGGTGGCGGTGGACAACGACGCCAACTTCGCCGCACTGGCGGAATGGTCATGGGGATCGGGGCGCGGCTGCGGCGATTTCCTGAACATCACCTGCTCCGAAGGTATCGGTGGCGGCTTCATCATCAACGGCGGCATCTACCACGGCGGCACGGGCCTGGCTGGAGAGATCGGTCACATGGTCATCGAGGACGCGGGTGACCTGTGCTTTTGCGGCAGCCGGGGTTGCCTGACGAGCCTCGCCACCGAACGCGCCATCCTCAAGGCCTTGCCCGACCTCGGCTCTCCGAAGACCACCCTGCACGACGTCATAGAAAGCGCCCGCCTGGGCGATGCCGCGTGCCAGCGCGTGCTGTTCGAGACGGGTCTTCATCTTGGCCGCGCACTGGCGACGGTGGTGCGCGTGATCGGCCCCAGCGCCATCTCGATCGGCGGCACGCTTGGCCGAGCGGGTGACATCGTGCTCGGCGGCCTGCGGGCATCGGCCGAAGTCATCAACCTGAGCGCGATCGGTAGCGGCACTCGCTTCTGCATAGCCGAAATCCTGGACGATGCGATCGAACTCGGCGCACTGGCATCGGTGCTATCGCAGATCGACACCGGGATGAACAGCCTGGCGCCCTGGATGACCCGCCCTCAACCGCTGGCCACCACAACGGCTGCAGCGGCAACCGGTTAATCCCCGGCGGCAACCTTGCGCGGCTTGCGCGGCGCGTTCTTGCGAGGCTCCGTCTCGCGCTGCACCACTGCCTTTGCCTTGCGCCGTTCGAACATGCTGACGCGTTGGTGATTGGCGTGTTCCCGGAACAGGAATTCGGCGCGCGCGCCATCGCGCCTACGCACAGCATCGACGATAGCGTGGTGGAAACCGTGCGCCCGGTGCAGCATGGCAAAGGCCCGCCGCAAGCCCACCTGATCGAAGACGATCACCGACGGTGCCACAAACGGCACGTTGTTGAGCCGCTCGATGAACATCGAAAGCAGTGGCGACTGGCAACCCTCAATCATCAGGCGATGAAAGCGTTCGTTCATGCGCCCGTACTCAAGCTCGTCCTCGCGATCGAGGTGATGCTTCTCAAACAGCGCGTCGCCTTCGACCAGGCATGCCTCCAGCGCCTCCAGCACCGCCGGATCGGCTCCGCGCTCGGCCAGCGTACGCGCGGCCCAGCCTTCCAGCGTGGCGCGCAAGTCCAGCGCATCGTCGATCTCACGCTCGCTGACCGCCGCAACAACATAGCCGCGCTTGCCCACCGGGCTGAGGAAGCCCTCCACCGCCAGCCGCGGCAGGATGTTGCGTATAGGGGTGCGAGACACGCCCAGTCTTTCCGACAACGCCGCTTCGGTCAGCCGCTCGCCGGGGGCCAGTTCTTCGCGAAGGATCATCTCCTTGAGCGTGTTTTCCAGCGTCGTGTTGCTCATCGCGGCACAGGAAGGATTTCTCGCCGAACTGTCAATGCCATTGGATCCCGAACCTACGCGTGCACCAGTTCGATGCGCGGCACGACAAGGTGCAGCAAGAGCGTCGCGGCAAGGTAGGCGACCGAGGCCACTGCGAACATCGGCCAGTAGCCGTGGCCGTTGGTCAGCGACCATCCGGCGAACTCTATCATCGCCATGCCGCTAAGGTTGCCCGCAACCGAACTGAGCGCGGTGACGGTGCCCACGCGCTGCAGCGGCACGATGTCGGCGGTGAGGCCGAAGATGTTGGTGACAAAGCCGTTGTGCGCGAATAGCGCGACCCCGATGATCGCTGCCGCCGTCCATGCGCTGCCGACGTGAAGTGCCAGCGGCAAGGCCAGGATAAGGACGGAAAACAGCAGCATTGACGACTTGCGGGCCGCGTTGACCGACAGCCCGCGCCGCAGCAGTGCCGGGAACAGGCCGCCGCTCGCCAGTGCTCCCAGCGCGGCCATCGCATACGTCAGCGCCACCGGCCCGCCGATCTCGGTTTGGGTCAGTCCGAAGACCTTGCTGAACAGGTCCGGGATCCAGAACAGCAGGAACCACCAGACCATGTCCGCCAGCGCCTTCGAGCCTGTGATCGCCCAGGTCCGCCGATCGGTGAACAGCGCCTCCCAGTCCACGCCGGCTTTCGCATCACCGGAGGTCGCGGCTGCGGTGGAGTGCAGATGACGCGTGCCCAGCAGCCAGAACGCCACCCAGATCACACCGAGTCCGCCCGTCAGCAGGAACGCTGATTTCCACCCGAACGTCACCGCAACCACCGGGATCACCAGCGGCGTCAGGATGGCTCCAATACTGGGCGCGGTGGCGATCACGCCAAGACCGAAGGAGCGTTCCCTGAGCGGCAGATACTGTGCCGTCGCCTTGACCGTGGCCGGCCCGGACACCGATTCCCCCAGCGCCAGCGTCACGCGTGCCATAACGAACTGGGTTACGGTTGCGGCAGCGGTATGCGCCATGCCCGCAAGGCTCCAGACCGCCACGGCCCAGCCATAGGCGATGCGTACGCCGAAACGGTCAACGAGCCAGCCCGAGAACAGCACCGACGATGCCATCGCCAGACTGAACGCGGAGCCAAGGTGCGCAAAATCCTCGTCGCTCCAATGGAAGGTGGCTTCGAGCGTGGGCTTGAGCAGCGCCAGCACCTGGCGATCGACATAGCTCAGCACGGTCCCGAAAAAGACCAGCGCGATCAACACATAGCGTCTGCGTGCCTGCGCTGCGGCGTCTGCATATTCTCCCAAGGCCGGTTCCTTAATTCTTTGATGCGGGGGCCTGTATCCACGGCCTGCCGCGGCGCCGCCTCCCGTTGGACCATGCATCCGCAGCTAAAAGAAGGCGGCACTCTCGTCAACATTTACGGAGTCCCAAATAGCGCGATTATTGCCTGTATTCGGGAGTTTTTCATTCAATAAGCAAACATTCGGGATCCAAATTGTTGACCAGAAAGAATCACTCCCTTAGCGGTCGGCCCCGTCAGATGGAGCCGACCAGCGCTCATCAGGGAGAGAAAATCTATGACAAGGTTCAGGGCGTCCCACGCCGTCAGCACCCTCGCATTGATCGCCGCAACGCCGTTCGCCGCACATGCGCAGGAAACCGCCACACCTGCCGCACAGGAGGCCGACGGCGGCCTTCAGGAAATCATCGTCACCGCCGAAAAGCGCGAATCGAACGTCCAGAAGACCGCGATCGCGATCGACGTCGTGACTTCGGACAAACTCGCCAAGAACGGCGTCGCCAACATGGAATCGCTGCAGGCGGTGGCACCGGGCATTCAGTTCGGCCAGTCGGGTGCGAACACCATCGTCACCGTGCGCGGCGTATCCGGCCGCGATACCTCCGAGATCGGCGACCCCGCCGTCGCCATCAACATGGATGGCATCTTCCTTCAGCGTCCCGCCGGCATGAACGCTGCGTTCTTCGATCTCGACCGCATCGAAGTGCTGCGCGGCCCGCAAGGCACGCTCTACGGCCGCAATGCGACCGGCGGCGTCATCAACGTCGTGTCGAAGCGCCCCGAACTGGGCGACTTCGGCGGCTATGCTGCAGTCGATGCCGGGAACTACAACACCATCAACCTCGAAGCCGCGGTCAATATCCCGGTCGGCGACACCATCGCCATCCGCGCTTCGGGCATCCGCCGCGAGCGCGACGGTTTTCGTGACGTCGGCAACGGCCAGCGCGGGGACGACGAATACTCGCGCGGCGGCCGCCTCCAGGCGCTGTTCAAGCCCAACGACAGCCTGAGCGTTCTGCTCTCGGGCGGCTACCTGAAGCAGAGCGGCTTCGGCCCGGTCCAGGCGGGCTACCCGACCACCCGCGCCGAGCCGCCGACGGACTGGGACGAGGTTAAGACCATCCCGCTCAACTTCAAGAACGACTACGACCTGACCCGCAAGACGCTCTCGGCGCAGCTCGACTACGACTTCGGCTCGGTCAAGGCGACCTACCTGTTCGGCTATGTCGGGGTCGACAAGGACCAGACCTTCGACAACGACGGCACCGCGACCAAGTCCTACGTCTTCCGCGCGGGCGAATTCTCGGACGACACCAGCCACGAACTGCGCCTGTCATCGAAAACCGGTGGTCCGTTCACCTGGCAGACCGGCCTGTACTACTACAATCAGGATCTCGCGGTTCGCTCGCAGAACTACGTCAACCCGAATGGCAACGTGGTCCTGCTTCGCGACTACCACTATGACGTGCAGGTGAAGTCAAAGGCCGCCTTCGGTCAGATTTCCTACGCCTTCACCGATCAGTTGAAGGCGAGCGCGGGAATCCGCTGGTCGCAGGACACCAAGACCCGCACCGGCTATGCTTACAACGGCCCCAGCCTTGCCAATCCGCCCGCGACGCAGCCGGTACTGAACTATGCGCCGACGGACGACCGTTCGCGCGACAGCGACGTATCGTATCACGTCGGGCTCGACTATCAGGCGACGCCGGCCAACCTCGTCTATGCCAAGGTCGACAAGGGCTACAAGTCGGGCGGTTTCACCTCGATCAACGCCTATGGTCCGGAAACCGTAATCGCCTATGAAGTCGGCTCGAAGAACCGCCTGCTCGGCAACACGCTGCAGTTGAATCTCAGCGGCTTCATCTACGACTACAAGGACCAGCAGGTCAGCCAGACCACCAACCAGGGTGTGCAGGTGCTCAACGCGGGCAATTCCCGGGTCAAGGGCATCGAGGCGCAAGTTGAGTGGAAGGCCAGCAACGCGGACTCCATCGACCTGTCGATCAACTGGCTCGATGCGAAGTTCAAGAAATTCGCGGTCAACACCGGCGGCGTCAACGTGGACCTTGCCGGCAATCATCTGATCCAGGCGCCCGAATGGTCGCTGTCGGGCGGCTACCAGCACGTCTTCGAACTCGCCAATGGCGGCGACATCACGCCCCGGGTGCAGGCGACCTATCGCTCAACCTCATACCTGACGTTTTACAACAGGGCGAACGACCGCCAGAAGCCTTACGAGACGGTGGATGCAAGCCTCACCTACACCGCGCCTGAAAACGCCTGGAGCCTTCAGGCGTATGTGCGCAACCTGACCAACTCGGTGATCCTCACCGGCGCCAGCATCGGCTCGTTCACCGGAACGAACTTCTACCAGTTCGCCGCCCCGCGCACCTACGGCGTGCGCCTGCAGGGCAAGTTCTAAGCTCTCCTCCTGCCGGCCCGCGACAGCTCCTCCTGTCGCGGGCCGGATTTTCCTCTTTCCCTTCCCCTCACAGCCGTCCACCACGGCACTCTGACGGACGGCGGAAAGCAGACTCTTTCGATGATATCGACACGGCATCGGTTGCTTCTTGCCAGCACTGCAACGCTCGTGGCGTTGGCCGGAACCTCAAAAGCAGAGGTCTTGCCCCGGCAACCGTCCGTCGAGGCACACCGAAAGCCCGTCCTGAAGATCGACGGGCTGCGTTTCCACGATCTCGATGGCGACGGAAAGCTGACTCCCTACGAGGATTGGCGCCTCTCGCCCGAAAAACGGGCCGACGATCTCGTCGCCCGCATGACGCTCGCGGAAAAGGCCGGGACGATGATGCACGGCACCTTGCCCGGCGCCGGTGGCGCGCTCGGCCGGTCGGACAGCGGCTATGATCTGGACCGCGCTGCCGCGATGATCCGCGAACGGCACGTCACCAGCATGATCACCCGCCTGGTGCTACCGCCCGCAAGGATGGCGGCGCAGGACAACGCCGTGCAGGAACTCGCAGAAGCGACGCGCCTTGGCGTCCCGGTGACGATCAGTTCCGATCCGCGCAATCATTTCCAGAATGTCGTCGGAGCCAGCGAGAACGCCGCGGGCACCACCCAGTGGCCCGAGACGCTCGGCCTCGCCGCATTGCGCGACCCGGCGCTGGTCGAACGCTTCGCGACCATCGTGCGTTCGGAGTACCGCGCGGTTGGTATCCATCAGGCGCTCTCGCCGCAACTCGACATCGCGACCGAGCCGCGTTGGTCGCGCATCACCGGGACCTTCGGCTCCGATCCGGCGCTGACGAGCACGTTAGGCGCGGCCTATGTGCGCGGCTTCCAGGGTGGCGCTCACGGCCTTGCCAACGACGGGGTGATGACCGTGGTGAAGCACTGGGTCGGCTACGGCGCATCGATCGATGGGCTGGACGGGCACAATTCCTACGGTCGCTTTGCCCGCGTCGGCGACAAGCTGAACTTGCACGTCCAGGCCTTTCACGGAGCGCTCGATGCCGGAGCAAGCGCTGTGATGCCTGCCTACACGACCCTTCCCGGCGCGATCGTTGATGGCCAGCCCGTCGAGCCGGTCAGCGCCGGCTACAGCAAGGTACTGCTGACCAACCTGCTGCGCGGCAAGCTCGGCTACAAAGGGATCATCCTCAGTGACTGGGCGATCACGCTTGACTGCGACACGCGCTGTAGCGCGCCGAACAAGGACGCGCCGCAAAGGCCCGAGGACATTTCCACTGCCTGGGGCGTCGAAGACCTCAGCGTCGAAGATCGCTACGCGCTGGGCGTCACAGCTGGGATCGACCAGTTCGGCGGCACCGATGCGGTCGAGCCGCTGCTGGCAGCAGTGCGCAACGGCAAGATCACTGAGGCGCGTATCGACCAGTCGGTGCGACGTATCCTGATCTCCAAGTTCCAGCTCGGCCTGTTCGAGAATGCCTACGTTGATCCGGCGGGGGCCGGGACAGTGGTCGGTGCCGCGCGGCCCGAAGCGGAAGCAACGCAGCGAGCGGCGCAGGTTCTGCTGCAGAACCATGGCCTCATCCCGATCCTAACCAAGCGCAAGGTGTGGCTGCTCGGGATGTCGGCGCAAGCCGCACAGGCCGCCGGGCTGGAAGTGGTGGGCGATCCTGCAGAGGCGGACTTCGCCGTCATCCGTGCGGACACCGCGCACGAGATGCTGCACCCCTATCACTTCTTCGGTAGTCGCCAGCACGAAGGCCGCCTCGACTACCGCGACGGCGATGCCGCCTACGAAGCTCTGAAGCGGGCAACGGCGGCGGGTACACCCACGCTGTTCTCGATCTTCATGGACCGTCCGGCCATCCTGACCAACGTGCAGGACAAGGCTGCGGCAATTCTGGTCAACTTCGGCGCCAGTGACGCCGCGGTACTTGATGTCGCGCTCGGCAAGGCAACTGCGCGTGGACGGCTGCCATTCGAACTGCCACGGTCGATGGCCGCCGTCGAAGCACAGGATCCTGCGTTGCCGGATGACAGTGTCCGGCCGCTCTACCCCTACGGAAGCGGCATCATCACCAGGCCCCTCTCACGCTGACGGCGTGGGGGGGATCAGCCGAAAACGACCCCATCCATCAGCTTGCGCGCCGTGCGCAGCAATGCGGCGCTGGTGACCGCGCCATTGTCGTCGGTTTCAAGCACGCAGGTCATCTCGCCGGTCGGGTGTTCGACTGAGAGGGTCTTGCGCGTGCCTGCAGGAACGTGCGCGACTTCGGCAGCAGGCGATCCTTCGAGCAGGCAGGCCGTCGCCACCGATACCGCACCCAGCACGCCAATGGTGGCATGGGCGCGATGGGGAATGAAGCTGCGCACCGTCACTGCCCCGCCGTTCTTCGGCGGCGCGACGAGCATCATCTTGGGCACCGACTTGTCGGTAACGTCGCTCAGGTTCATCCGCTCACCCACGGCCAGCCGGATCGCCTCTATCCGCGCCTTCAATTCGGTATCGGCATCCAGCGTCTCACGGTCTTCATAGCCGGTGACGCCCACGTCCTCGGCCTTGAACACCACGCAGGGCATGCCGTTGTCGATCAAGGTGACCGGCACCCCGGTCACTACATCGACCGCATTGCCGGTAGGCAGCAGCGCTCCGCATGAGGACCCCGCGGTGTCGCGAAATTCCAGCGGCACCGGGGCATGAGTGCCCGGAACGCCGTCAATCGCGGCATCACCTGCATAGGTCACGACACCGCCGGGCGTCTGCACCGTGGCCACCGCGACCTGCCCGGTGTTCTCCATATAGATCGCCACCCGCGTCTCATCGCCGGTCGCGGCCACAAGGCCGCGCTCGATCGCGAAGGGACCGATCCCGGCAAGGATATTGCCGCAGTTCTGCGCATCGGTGACGAGGGCCTTGTCGACGAAGACCTGCAGGAACAGGTAATCGACGTCGATCCCTTCGCGTGCGGATTTCGCCACGACGGCGACTTTGCTGGTCAGCGGATCGGCGCCGCCCATGCCGTCAATCTCGCGCGGATCGGGCGACCCCATGACGCCCAGCAGAAAGGCATCGCGCGCCGCCGTGGCGGCAGGCAGATCGTCCTTCAGGAAGTAGCCACCCTTGGACGTTCCGCCGCGCATCCACATACACGGAGCGCTGCCAAAAAACTTTGTGCCGGCCCTTCCGGGCCCAGAACCGGTTCCCACTTCTGCTGAAGGGTCCGGGTCAGACATACCTCAGCCCTTCCTTCTCCAGACGCTCACGCATCTTGTACATATCCAGGCCAAGGACGCCATTCGCCAGCTTCTCACGCTTTTCGCCTTCGTTGGCTTCGCGGGCCTGCGCGGCGGCAAGCACTTGGGCGGCTTTCTCGCGCGGGACCACGCAGACGCCGTCGTCGTCAGCGACGATCACGTCGCCCGCCTGCACGGCGGCATTGGCGCAGACCACCGGAACGTTGACCGAACCCAGCGTGTTCTTGACGGTGCCCTGCGCATAGACTGCCTTGGACCAGACGGGGAAGTTCATCTCCGTCAGATCGCGCACATCGCGCACACCCGCGTCGATGATCAGGCCACGGCAACCGCGCGCCTGCGCACTGGTGGCCAGAAGATCGCCGAAGTAGCCATCTTCGCAAGGGCTGGTCGGGGCGAGCAGCAGGATATCGCCGTCCTTGAGCTGTTCGATAGCCACATGGACCATCCAGTTGTCGCCCGGCGCCGCGCTGATCGTCACTGCAGAGCCTGCAATCCGCGCCCCGCTGTAAATCGGGCGCATATAGCTGGCGAGCAGGCCGGTGCGGCCCTGCGCTTCATGGACGGTGGCAACGCCGCACTTGGCGAGACCGTCGATCACGGCCGGGTCGGCGCGCTCGATGTTCTGGACGACGATACCACTCATGACATGCACTCCTAGTTTTGTCCCGAGATGGCGAAAGCGCTGCCGAACCGGAAAGAGAACTTTGGAAAGTGCGATAGGATTTGGCTAAGAGTGGCTGCATGGACATCTGGAGTCTGAACCTTCGGCACCTTCATGCGGTGGAACGAATTGCCGGTCTGGGATCGGTCAATGCCGCTGCGAGCGCCGTCAACCTCAGCCAGCCCGCGATAACACAAGCGCTGAGGAGGCTGGAGGACATGCTGGGCCTGCCCCTGTTCGAGCGGCGCCATGACGGAATGATCCCGACGCGCGCGGGCGAGATCCTCAGCCCCCGCATCGCCGCTGCGCTGACGCATGTACGCAGTCCGCATGTCACGATGTCACGAATGCGGGCAATGCTGGCCGTGGCAGAGACGGGCAGTTACACCAGCGCGAGCCAGGCGACGGGGCTGTCCGTGCCCTCCATCCACCGCGCGGTAGGCGATCTGGCGCTTGCGCTGCGCCGAGCGCTAGTCAGCCGCCGGGGCAAGTTTGCGATCACCACCGATGCGGGCAATCAACTGGCGCGCGAATTTCGGCTGGCCCAAGTCGAACTGGAAACGGGACTGTCCGAAGTCATGGCCCTGCGCGGGCATGAGACGCGGCGCATTGCCATCGGCGCCATGCCGCTATCACGCGCGCGCATCCTGCCCGCCGCCGTCGCCCGCTTTCTGGCGCGCAGGCCGCAGGTCCGGCTCACCATCGTCGAAGGATCGCGCGCCGAGCTTGTCGAGCCGCTGCGCAGCGGCGTGATCGACGTCATGGTCGGCGCCCTGCGCGAACCGCTGACCGAGCCTGACCTCGCCCAACATCGCCTGTTCGATGACGTTCCGGCATTCTATGCGCGGCACGGCCATCCCTTGGCGGGTACATCGCCCGCCGGTGCGGACATGGCACGGTTTCCTTTCACACTGGCCCCGCCCGGAACCCCGTTGCGTGAAAGTTTCGAAGGTTATTTCACCGACCTTGGCCTGCCCTTGCCGCCGGTTCCGATCGAGTCGGGGTCCGTGATGATGATCCGACAGGTACTGATGGGCACGGACTTCATCGCCCTGCTGTCCCCCGATCAGGTGTCGGTGGAAGTCGAAGCCGAATGGCTGCGCCCCCTCGCCCGCCTGCCCGAACGCTTCGCCCGTACAATCGGCATGACGACCCGCGCATCGCTGCTTCCCACTGAGGTCCAGTCGGAATTCTTCGCCGATCTCAAAGCGGCGGCGCGCGAATGCGGCATCACGCAAAATTAGCACACGGTTATAGCCCTTCGCCAGTTCCGATTTGCTGCACGAAAGACGCGCCGCCACCTAGAGCGGTATGAGAGGAACAATAGCCCTGATCGGCTTCGGAGAGGCCGGATCGACATTCGCCCGCGCCGCTGCATGGGGATCGCAGGCCGCAGCCTTCGACAAGGCCGCCGCCCGTCGCGCCGTGATCGACGAACTGGGCGTGACGTCCTGCGACGGCGCGGCGCAGGCGCTCTCAGGCGCCGCTCTCGTCCTGTCGCTGGTCCCTGCCGATCAGGCGCTGAATGTCGCCCGCGAATGCGCCGGGCTTATCGCACCCGAAGCCCTGTTCTGCGACATGAACTCCGTCGCCCCCGGCACCAAGCGAGAGGCCGCCAGCGCCTTTGCGGAGGCTGGCAAACGTTATGTCGACGTCGCCGTGATGGCTCCGGTCAACCCGGCGCACATGGCTGTGCCGCTCAACATTTCCGGGCCTGACGCGGCGGAGGCGGAAAGCCTTGTGCGCGAAGCGGGCTTCACCAGAACCGCTGTCGTCGGCGATGCGATTGGCCGTGCTTCCGCCATCAAGCTGGTGCGTTCGGTCATGGTGAAAGGCGTGGAAGCACTCACCGCCGAGATGATGCTGGCCGCCCATGCGGAAGGGGTGGCCGATGCGGTCCTCGCCTCGCTCGATGCCAGCGAGAAGACGAATTCCTGGCCGGAACGCGCCGATTACAACCTTGATCGCATGCTGATCCATGGACGACGCCGCGCTGCGGAGATGGCCGAGGCCGCGCAGATGCTGCGCGATCTGGGGATCGACCCGCTCATGACTAACAACACGGTCGCCCGCCAGCAGGCGCTTGGCGATCTTGCAATCGAACCACTACCGCAGGGCTTCACCGCAAAGCTCGCGGCAATTACTGCCATATCCAAGGGAGAAAGCTGAGCCATGTCGCTCGTTATCGACTGTCACGGTCACTACACGGTGCTGCCCAAGGCGCACGACGCCTGGCGCGAGGCCCAGATCACCGCGTTCAAGGCTGGAGAACCAATCCCCGCCTACCCCGAAATTTCCGACGCGGAAATTCGGGAGACGATCGAGCAGAACCAGCTGAAGCTCATCAAGGAACGCGGCGCCGACCTGACGATCTTCAGCCCCCGCGCCTCGGCCATGGCGCACCATGTCGGCGATCAGGCGATTTCCGAGGAGTGGGCCTTTCACTGCAACAACCTGATTGCCCGGGTGGTCGCGATGTTCCCCGAGACGTTCGTGGGCGTCTGCATGCTGCCCCAGTCCCCCAAGGCAGACCTAACGGCTTCGATCAAGGAACTGCGCCGCTGCGTGGAGGAACTGGGCTTCATTGGCTGCAACCTCAACCCCGATCCGGGCGGCGGCCATTTCGAGCACCCGCCGCTGACCGACGAATACTGGTTCCCGATCTACGAGGTCATGTCAGAACTGGACGTGCCCGCGATGATCCACGTTTCGGGTTCGTGCAATCCGGCGATGCACGCCACCGGCGGCTTCTACATCGCGGCGGACACGGTGGCGTTCATGCAGTTAATGCAAGGCGACCTCTTCGCGAAATTCCCGAAGCTGCGCTTCATCATACCGCACGGCGGCGGCGCGGTGCCTTATCACTGGGGCCGGTATCGCGGGCTGGCCGACATGCTGAAGAAGCCCAGCCTCGACGAATACATTATGAACAACGTGTTCTTCGACACCTGCGTCTATCACCAGCCCGGCATCGACCTGCTGGCCGACGTGATCGCCAACAAGAACATCCTGTTCGGCTCGGAGATGGTCGGCGCGGTGCGCGGGATCGATCCGCAGACCGGGCATTACTTCGACGACACCAAGCGCTATGTAGATGCGCTGGACATCTCGGATAAAGAGCGCCACGCGATCTTCGAGGGCAACACCCGCAAGGTCTTCCCGCGCCTTGACACCAAACTTATAGAACGCGGGCTATAATCCAAAGATACCCTGCCGACACAAGCCGACGTTTAGACGCTGATTTTCGCCGCCTAGGTGCGGCTTGTCGGATTTTCACAATCTTGATGCCAAAGACTAACAGATTTCGATTATTCCGGTTATCAGTGGGCAATTGTGGATACTGTCGGTTGGTCCGCTACCCCGGCCTAAGAGTTCGCTCTCGTAAAAACGAAACTACGGTACGGATAAAAACTGGCCGGTAGTCGATTGTGCGGTCCAGGGCGAGGTAACAGGGGTAGCTGACACTGACTTAGAGGCGGCCGCCGCTAGCAGACGACCAGAGCCGGTCGCTCATATCAGTCGGTGAACGCCTTGTCCTGACGGAAGCTGTCATAGGGCATCTCGCGTGGTGTCGAAGAAGTTAGCTTCATCGCGAAAGAACAGTGTCCACAGTCGAGCTCGGTGGTTGAGCGGCGGCCGGCGCTTAAGTCGGCTGACCGACGAACAGAACGCCTTGGACTTCCTCGCATGTGCCGAGCGGCCAAGAGGTCGCCAGCCGTGCCGAGTTTTTGTCAGTTCTGTTTCCGCTTGCCGATCAGTGCGTCGATAATGATCGAGCTGAAATTCAAGAGCGCCATCATTCCGCTCACGCGCATCAATCGGCAGACGGGCGCGCCCTATGTCCGCCCGAGGGCCGTGACTGTCTGCAATGACCAGCAGGTTGCGACCGCGTCGAGCAGGGCGAAGGACGCAAGGACCGCAACGCCATGCTCTCATCGCACCTGCTGGACTTGCTCCGTCAATGGTGGCGCGAAGGCAAGCGGCGCAGAGTGATGCTACCTCATGGCTGGCTGTTCCCCGGCCGCAGCGGCACGGATCCGGTCTCGGCTCGCCAGTTGCACCGCGTCGTGCAGGAAGCGGCCGAGCGCGCCGAGATCCACAAGCGGGTAAGCCCGCTTACACTGCGCCACTCGTTCGCCACTCACCTGCTCGAGCAAGGCGTCGATATCCGGGTCATCCAGGTGCTGCTGGGACACGTGAACATCAACACGACCGGCATCTATACCCAGGTCTCGAGCAAGACGATGCGGGCGGTGGCCAGCCCGCTCGACCAGATCGTGGCCGTGATGGAAGGCAGGGCACCTCCCGGTTGAGCCGGTGCGCACCTCACTCGAGGTCGCCGATATCTTCCGGAGCAGCGGGCCGGCCTATCGCGCGGCCCATGCCGGGCA
>NZ_ALVC01000645.1:0-212 GCF_000293195.2 Sphingomonas sp. LH128 | reverse complement strand
GCGCCGGCCGAACACCGCAGCGATTCCCTGTCAGCCGCCTACAAAAACCTCGACGCCGATGCGCAGCGGGATTTCACGCGAAGCTACGACGAGCTGTGCCGTCATTACGGCATGCTTGCCACCCGCAACAACCGCGGCGAGGCGCACGAGAACGGATCGATCGAAGGTCCGCACGGTCACCTCAAGCGGCGCCTCGATCAGGCCCTGCGCCG
>NZ_ALVC01000644.1:0-302 GCF_000293195.2 Sphingomonas sp. LH128 | reverse complement strand
TGGTCACCGTCGATCTGCGTTCGAAGGAGGGGGACTGGTCTGTCGCTCGTTTCAGGGTGAAATTCGGAGATACCGGCCACGTTGGCGCGGTCGTGGTGACGTGAGCGACACGATTAGGCCGCGGCCAGAAGTTTCGGCAGCCTGATGAGGTTGTAGGCGACAGCGGTGAGCGTAAAGGACCATCCGACGCGGTCCTGGCCTCGATGGCGGGTCTTTCGCATGGTGCCGCAGGTCTTCGTCCATCCGAACACCTCCTCGATCCGCTTGCGGATTTTCTGGGAGAGGCCGTAGCCGGGATGGCG
>NZ_ALVC01000643.1:0-896 GCF_000293195.2 Sphingomonas sp. LH128 | reverse complement strand
CCGGATCGAGCGCCATTTTGAGCAGTCGGCTTTGTATTAATAATTCGAGAGGTTGCACCGTTTGGCCGCCTTTATCCTCTATAGGCTTCGAGAAATTCATGAGAGCGCAGGGCTTTGGCTGCTGGCGGGTTATTGGGGCAATATGCGAATGCCCCCATCATCGTCAGATTGTTGAGCGGACCGGCCGGACGATCAGCGTATTAACGTCCACATCCGCCGGCTGCTCCACCGCATAGGCGATGGCGCGCGCGATCGCGTCCGGGGTGAGCGCGATGGAGCGGAAATCGACCATGGCCTGCGCCGCGACCGGATCGGTGATCGTGTGGGCCAGTTCCGATTCCACGACGCCCGGCGCGATGATGGTGACGCGAATGTCGTCATGCTCCATGCGCAGCGCCTCCGAGATGGCGCGCACTGCATATTTTGTCGCGCTGTAGACGCCGCAGGTCGGCCACACGGCATAGCCGCCGATAGAAGAAACGTTGACGAACTGGCCGCTGCCCTGGCCCTTGAAGCGAGGGAGGGCGGCGGCTATGCCGTGCAGGACACCGCGGATGTTGACGTCGATCATACGGTCCCATTCATCAACCTTCAGGCTGTCGAAGCGCGACAGCGGCATCAGCCCCGCATTGTTGACCAGCACATCAACGCGGCCGTATTCGGCCTCGGTCGCGGCGATGAACGCCTCGAAATCGCTGCGGTCCGTGACGTCGAGCGACCGGAAGGCGATTGTGCCTCCCGCTGCGTTCAGTTCCTCCGCCAGCGCTGCGAGCCGGTCGGTGCGGCGTGCGCCCAGCATCAGCTTCGCGCCGCGCGCCGCCAGGAGCCGCGCCGTGCCTTCGCCGATGCCGCTGCTGGCGCCGGTAATCGCGATGACCTTGTCCTCTATAGCCATG
>NZ_ALVC01000642.1:0-341 GCF_000293195.2 Sphingomonas sp. LH128 | reverse complement strand
CCACCCGTCAGTCGCAGGCCGACAGGACGTCCATCAGCGTCGACAAGAGCGTGGAGTTTGGTCGTAAGGCCGCCCCGGGAACGTCCCATGCCATGATCGCTGCATCCCCCTTTTTGCCCGTCGCACCGTGCTGGTGGACGCGCATGCAGGTAGAATCGATCATCACCAACTCGCCATTGAAACCGGCGGAAACCGCCGCCAACAATCGGTCCCACACTCCGGCCTTTCGCCAGCGGATGAACCGGTTGTAGCAGGTCGTCGATGGACCATAGCGCTCCGGGACCTCTGCCCACGGCGCACCAGAACGGAAACGCCAGAGTATCCCGTTCAGCACCCGGCGG
>NZ_ALVC01000641.1:0-7976 GCF_000293195.2 Sphingomonas sp. LH128 | reverse complement strand
GGCCGTGAACGGCCCGCCTGTCGCTTCGATGCCTTCCGCATGAACTGCAGCTAAAGACCGCCACCGGTCCCGGATCGAATCCGGGGCGACGGCAATCCCGCCCGGGCGAGGCGCGCCTTGCTTGACCGCGCGAGCTTGCCAGCATATCAATTATCGCGAAAATAAATTCGCGATACCGAACTATCGATATGCGCTATCGAAATTCAGGCATCGCCGGGTGGGAGAGAGCCTGTGTCTGACGTGATCGTTGCCCCCGAAACGCGGGATCTTGCCGAACTGGCCGGACGCCTCGAACATTGGCTCGGCGGTTGCTTGCCGCGCGCCACCGGCATCGCCGTCACCGATCTCGCCTATCCGCGCGGTGCCGGGCAGAGCCATGAGACGGTGCTGTTCGATGCACACTGGACCGAGGGTGGGCAGCCGCGCACGCAAGGCTGCGTGGTCCGGATCAAGCCGCGCACCTTTACCGTCTTCCCGGACAACCTGTTCGACGAGCAGCACGCGATCATGAAGCTGCTGTCGGACGAAGGACTTGTCCGCGTCGCCAGGCCGCTGTGGTTCGAGGAGGACCCGTCGATCCTCGGCAATCCGTTCTTCGTGATGGAGAAGAAGCAGGGCCGCGTGCCCGTGTCGATCCCGCCTTATGGCCGCGAGGGCTGGCTGCACGACGCCGCGCCGCAGCAGCGGCGCAGCGTGTGGCGCAGCGCGGTCGAGCAACTCGCGGCGATCCAGCGCGTGCCGGTGGCGAGCGCGGGGTTCCTCGGCGGCAAAGGCGCGGCGGCGCGGGGGGTGGCGCAGGAGTGGGATAAGTACCAGCGCTTCACCGCCTGGCTTGAGGAGACCGCGCCGCAGCCGGTGCTGCGCGATGCGCTGGCAAGGCTGGAGAGCGCATGGCCTGCCCACGATCCCGAGGGGATCGTCTGGGGCGACGCGCGCATCGGCAACATGATGTTCGACGACGACTTCCACGTCGTCGCGGTGATGGACTGGGAACAGCCCTCGCTCGGCGGCGCGCTGCACGATCTCGCCTGGTTCTGCACGTTGTCCGAGACGATGCACGGCCGCAATTCGACGTACGGTGCGTATCTCGAAGGCATGGGCACGCGGGAGGAGACGATCGCGCTGTGGGAAGAGATCAGCGGCAAGTCTGCGGCGGGCCTCGAATGGTACGAGGATTTCACCCAGTTCAAGATGACCTGCACCGGCGTACGCCTCAGCCAACTGCGCGGCACTGCAGGAATGGATGAAGCGGCGATGCGGCGGCGGTTGAAGGTGGCCTAATCATCCTCGCCCGGATGGAGCGGCAGGCCCAGCGACCAATGGATCGCCGCACCGCGTAGCCCGAAGCCAGCGATGACGGCGATCGCCCAGGTCATCGCCGGGGACAGGCCCGCGGCGATGCCTGCTGCAGCGACCCCGGAGGCGAGCGCGGCTGCCGTCACGTAAAGTTCGGGCCGCATCAGGATCGAGGGCTGGCCCGCCAGCACGTCGCGCACGATGCCGCCAATGCAGCCGGTGATCACCCCCATCAGCATCGCGGGGACCGGCGGGACGCCCCAATGCAGCGCCTTGATCGTGCCGAACACGGCATAGACCGCTAGGCCCAGCGCGTCTGCCCACTCCAGGATATGTCCGCGCCACCAGCGGACCGGCGTGAACCACGCGAGCAGCGCTACGGCGAGGCACACCGGCGCCACCAGCGGGTCGTGGACCCAGAACACCGGCGCTCCGATGAGCAGGTCGCGCAGGGAACCGCCGCCGACCCCGGTGATCAGCGCGAAGAAGGCCACGGTCACGAAAGTCTGGCGCAGCTGCGCGGCGGCGAGGGCACCCGTCAGCGCGAAGACCGCGATGCCGACAAGGTCGAGCGCAGGGGGCAGGGCGGGGGAAGGCGGGATCATGCCCCGGCTCCTAGCACGCAGTGCGCCGCTTGACCCAATCGGATTTTACGATACACAAAGGATCATAAAAGTATGGGAGCGAGATGCGTGTCCTACGAGAAGGCCGACTGGTACACCGACATTGCGCTGGTGGACGATCCGCATGCCTACTTCGACTATCTGCGTGCGCAGGGACCTGTCGTGCGGCTACCGCATCGCGGCGCGGTGGCCGTCGTGGGTTATGAGGAGGTCGTCCAGGTGTCGCTCGACACCGAACATTTCTCGGAGATCAACGGCGTCACCGGCGGCATGGTCGACCTGCCGTTCGTGCCGGAGGGCGACGACATCGGCGACCAGCTGGAGGCCCATCGCAGCAATATCGCCTTCGCCGACCAGATCGTCTGCGAACAGGGCACGCGCCACGCGAACTTGCGCTCGATTCTCTCGCGCCTGTTCACGCCCAGCCGGCTGAAGCAGTTGCAGCCCCGGCTTGCGGCCACGGCGGAGGGGCTGATCGACGAGTTCCACGGCGACGGGCAGGTCGATATCGTGCGCCAGTACGGCGGGCCTTACGGCGCGCTGGTGATCTCCGACCTGCTGGGCTTGTCCGAGGCCACGCGCGCTCGTTTTCGCAAGTTGCTGGAAGGGGCGATCCCCGTGCCGATGGATGCCACGCACGAGGAGATGATGAAGAACCCGCTGGTCCCGGTGGGCAAGGAACTGTTTGGCCTCATCGCGCGGCGACGGATTGCCGGTCATCCGCTGATGCGGCCTTTTCGCACCTTGCTGGCGCGGGAGGACATTCTGGGGGAACTGGCGAAGGCCACGTATCCGGATGGCTCGAAGCCTTCGCTCGTCGACGTGACGGGGCTGGCGGCGTTCCTGTTCGGCGCGGGGCAGGACACCACCAACCGCCTTCTGGCGAACGGTTTCAAGGTGATCGCCACACGCCCCGACATCCAGACCGAACTGCGCCGCGATCCCGCGCGCATTCCCGACTTCGTCGAGGAACTGCTGCGCTACGACGGCTCGGTGAAGAGCGCGGGGCGGCTCTGCCGCAAGACCACGACGCTGGGCGGGGTCGAGATCAAGGCGGGCACGCCGATCCTCATGAGCCACATGGCCGCCAACCGCGATCCGGCGCGCTTTCCCGATCCTGCACGGTTCGATATGGACCGGCCCCGGATCAAGGAGCACCTTGCCTTCGGACGCGGCGCGCATACCTGCATCGGCGCGCCGCTGGCCCGGCGCGAGGTGGCGGTCAGCATAGAGCGGCTGCTCGCACGCATGGGCGAGATCCGACTGTCGGAGGAACACCACGGCCCCGAGAGCGCGCGCCGGTTCGAATACGAGCCGACGTATGTGCTGCGCGCTCTGAAGTCGCTGCACCTCGAATTCGATCCGCTGTGACCATTCCTCCCCGAGCTTGTCTCGGGGAGGATAGGCTAAATCCGCATCACCACACGGCCGAACGGATGCCCCTCGGCAACGAAGCGGTGCGCCGCCACGGCTTCGGCGAGGCCGAATTCCCGCTCGATCGGCATCGCCAGTTCGCCTGCGTGGACTTTCGCCAACAGGTCCGCCAGCAGGGCGTGGACGCGCGGGGTGTGCATGTCGCGGCCGAAGGAGATGCCGGTGACCTGCATCGCCTTGCGGATCAGTTCGAAGAACCCGAAGCTGGGCAACGTCCCTTCCGCCGCGCCGACCACGGCATAGCGGCCGTGCCCGCGCAGCGCCTCGACCAGAGCATCCTTGCCCGCCCCGCCGGCAAGATCCAGCGCAAGGTCGATGCCCTTGCGCGCGGTGATCTCCTTGCACCGCGCGGCGATGTCCTCCCGCCGATAGTCGATGCCGTGCGTCAGGCCGAAAGGTTCCACTCGGGCAAGGCGTTCCGGGCTGGAGGCCGTGCCGATCACCGTAGCGCCCGCCTGCGATGCGAGTTGCACGGCGGCGAGGCCCACTCCGCCCGCTGCGCCCTGGACCAGCACCGTCTCGCCTGCGACCAGTCCGCCGTAGGTGAACAGCGCATCGTAGGCTGTCCCGAAGGCGATCGGCACCACCGCCGCGAGGGCAAGGTCCATCCCCTCGGGCACCGGATAGGCGTAAGTTTCGGGCACCGCGAAGAGTTCGGCATGGCTGCCGCTCCAGTTGAAGCCGACCACCCGGTCTCCGACGGCGAAGCGCGTCACTTCCGCGCCCACCGCCGCCACCGTTCCCGCCGCCTGGTAACCGGGGACGAAAGGCGTGTGCGCAGGCGGCGTGTGGATTCGGTTGAGCAGGTCGCCGCCCTCGATCGAGATGACCTCGACCCGGATGAGGACGGTTCGCGGGCCGACTTCCGGATCCGGCTGCTCCCCGAAGTGCATGACCTCGGGGCCGCCGTTCTCGTTGTACCAGACTGCCTTCATCGCGCTCTCCCGTGCGTTTGTCGTCGCCTAGTGCCAGCCCGGCGCCCTGCCGCGCATCTGGTCAATCGGAGAGGGCGTGCAGGTTCATGGCGTGAAGCGCAAGTAAGCCATCACGCGCGAACCGTAATGCCGATCGGTCCAGCGCGAGAGCGGATCGACCTCGTCCTTCCCGATCGAAGTGCCGGAATAGCGCAGCCCCGCCGCGAAGTTGGCATCGGTGTATTCGGCGCCGACATGGTGATCGAGGTAGTCGCCGCCCGGTCGCAAGCGGGCCGCGCGCGGATCGCCGTTGGAGGAACCGCTGGTGTGGCCCACACCGCCGTAGAGCGTCACCGGCGTGCCCGGTATGCTGGCCGAAAGCTGCGCGTCGAGGGTGAGGTTGCTGCCGCCGATGGCATCCTGCGAGGGCGCGAACGCGGCGCCCAGAACCAACTGCGCCGGGCCGAGCGTGCGCGCGATCTCGCCGGTCAGCTCGGCATAGCTGGTGCCCGCGCGGCCGACGAAGACATTGCCACGCACCCCGGCGGACAGGTTCCACCCCCCGCTGCGCAAAGCGTAGCGCGGCGCCAGGGTCAGACCGATATCCGCGCCGCCGTGCCGTGCGCTGCCGCGCAAGGTCACGGCATCGAGGTCTATTCCGAGATCGTAGGTGACCGGCACCGAGGCAGAGACGCCGAGCGCGGCCTTGCCGTCGCTTCCGCTCAAGCCCCGTTCGCGGTGATCGGTTTCGGCCTCGAAGGATACGGTGGAACCTGCCGATTGCGCGTTGGCATCAGCAAAGACGAGGCCGCCGCATACCGCGACGGCCATACCGAGAAAATATCGCATCCGATTGATCTAGCAATCTTTCCCGGCAGTGTCCGTCAGTTCGCGGCGAAGTGATGCGCGGCGTCGATAGCAGCGAGGGCGTGCTCGCGGTCGGCGCTCGCCGCTTCGGCTAGGTGTGCGGTGATGGCGGGGGTCTTGTCATCGACGAGCCGGGCCAGTTGGGCGTCGCGGCTACGGCAGTCGCCGGGCAACTGGCGGGTGAAGGTCTCCTTGCCGGGCAGCGCTGCGGTCAGGGCGTGTCCGCCGTCGGCGATGACACGCTCGACCGAGACGGTCGCGGTCATGACGCAGCGCTGGGTGCTCTGGCGGGCGGGCGGAGCGATACCGATCGTGCGCATGCTGGTTTCGACACGGGCGCGGTAGTCCACGCTGTAAGTGCTCCCACGGTGATCGACGGAGACGCTGTGTACGGGCGCGGCGGTGGCGGCGAGAGCGCCAATGAAACCGAAAGCGGCGAGCAGGCTCATGTTTCCTCCCAAGACGTGCCTAAATATTAGGCAATAATGCACAATCCTTGTGCAAATGGAGGTAGGTGGCAAATGCTGCCGGCTTGTTGCCGAACCGTGATGATGTCTGTTCAGCGTGTCACGGTGATCGACGCCGTGCCGTCCGCCCAGACCGGCAGGTAGAGCCCCCGCCCCGCCGCCTGGATGCGGCCGGTGCGGGTGCGGGTTACCTCGGCGCGGATGACGAGGTCGCCTTCGCGCTTGTCCTCGATGGCGCGGCCGATCTTGCCCAGGAGTTTGCCGTAATCCTTCTCGAAATTCTGCGCCAGCGCGCCCGCGATCGTCGCGCTCATGCCCGGCGTGTTGGCGAGGCGCAGGATCAGGTCGCCGCCGCGCATGTCGGTGGTGCCGCTGACCTCGAAATCCTCGAAGCCGATCCGGCGCGAATCCTCGGCATTGACGGGCACGCCGGTCATCCAGACGGTGCCTTTGGTTGCACCGAGCTTGCCCGCCTCGTCACGCGCGGTGAAATCGAGGCCGACGGCGATGCGTCCGCCGGTGATGCCGTAGATCGTGGCCTTGTGGAAATAGGTACGCACCGGGCCGACGCCGGGCACGGTGAAGGGGCGTGTGGAGCGCTTGCGCAGCGCCTTCATCAGCACCGGTTCGAGTTCATGGTAATCGGCGACGACCGGGATGAAGAAGGCGAGGCGACCGGCCTGTGCTTGCAACGGCTTGACCGGCGGCAGCGGGGTCGGCGCGGGATCTTCGGGACGCCGACCGACGAAGGTTTCGGTCACCGCCTTCACGCCGAGGCGCAGCAGCATACGTTTGCCGTCGAGTTCGTAGCCGCCGTACTGCAGTTCGGTGGGTTTCACGCGCATCCACACCGGCGGGTTCTCGCGGTTGAGCGACAGGGTGGTGAAGGCCGAGTTCCATGCCTGCTCGACCTGGCGGCGCAGTTGCAGGCGGCCGAGCTGGCCGGGCAATTCGCGCTCCAGCTTGGCGATCACCGGCGCCAGCTTGCGGTCGGCCTTTTCGGTGAAGTCGATGCGCTGGCCGAGGAACTCCGCATGCGGCGAGTTGGTCCAGTCGTAGCGGATGTCCACGGTGCCGCGCGGCGTCCAGTCGTCGGCGAGGGTGATGCGCACGGTGGCTTCCGCCACGGCGTCGGCGGTTGCGGTCTCGCGCTTGAGCATGCCGCCGATGTCCTCGGCGCGCAGGACGGCGTGGAGCGGCATCGTCAGGCGGATTTCCTTGCCGCGCCCGGCGAAAGTCATCGGGCCGCGGGTCACCTCCCCGACGATCCGGCACTTGAGCGCCGGGGTCTTGAGGGTGGTGATGCCGAGATCGACTTGCTTCGACTTCACGCAAGTCTGGCCGGGCTTGTCGATGGTCCAGAGGGTGCGGGGTATCTCCCGGTCGAGCGCGGCGGCGAGTTCGGTGAGGTCCGCCGTGACCGGGACGGTGATCAGCGAGGCCTGCGGTTCGATCCGGATTTCGTCGTGGGCGCGGGGCGGAGGCTGGAAGCGTTCGCGCTTGCAGGCGGTGAGTGCGAGGGTGCCCGCCAGAACCGGCAGGATAATGCGCAAGGTCATGCGTGGAACGCCCCGTGGAACCATAGTCGCGGTGAAATTCGCGAGCGGCTGGCGGGTTCCAATTCAGGTTATCGTTGGCAGGTGCTTACGATTGCGGCGACGGCGGTTTCAGGTGTGCGCAGTACCTCGCGGGCGGGGATGCGGATGATGGCGATGCCGTGTTCGCACAGCCAGGCGTCGCGATGGAGGTCATGCTCGGGGTTCTCGCCCATGTCGTGGATCATGCCGTCGATTTCGATGCCGGTCTTTGCGGAGGGGCAGTAGAAATCGAGCACGTAAGGGCCGATTGGATGCTGGCGGCGGAACTTCAGACCCATTGGGGAGCGGCGCAAGTGTTGCCAGAGGATTACCTCGGGCGGGGTCATGGTGCGGCGGAGTTTGCGCGCGCGACGGATCGTCTGGATTGGCGGCATGCTGTCCCCCTCCACCACCGACTGCGTCGGCGGGGCCCCCCCCCCCCCCCCGCCGACATTCAGGACCGCGACGGTGCTGTCGATGTCCTTAAGTCCGTACGCAAAACGCTTCCCTTGGCTGCGCCATGTCTTTGCAGATGGAGGCTATGCCGGCGACAAGCTTCGTGCCGCCCTGACCGGCTCGGGTGCCTGGACGATCGAAATCATCAAACGTTCGGACAAGGCGAAGGGCTTTCAGGTTCTCCCTCGGCGATGGGTCGTCGAACGCACCTTCGCATGGCTTGGCCGATGCCGCCGCCTTGCCAAGGACTGGGAAACCACCATCGCATCCTCTACGGCATGGGCGACGATAGCTTCTATCCGCATGCTTACCCGCAGAACTGCAAGGTATTGCTACGGTTGA
>NZ_ALVC01000640.1:0-237 GCF_000293195.2 Sphingomonas sp. LH128 | reverse complement strand
GTGAACTTGCGTCGCGCATGCGCCCAGCAGCCGACCTCGATCACGCCGCGCGGCGCCTTGGTCTTGGGGTCATGATACAGCGCGTTGTAGCCAGCATAACCGTCGGCTTGAAGGTATCCACGGTAACCTGCAAGGTGGGCCGCCGGATGCTTACCGCCGCGCCCGGTCGTGAAGCGGAACGCCACGGCAGGCGGGCTCATGTCCCCGCTTGATCGGCTGGGGGGGGGGGGGGCGCCG
>NZ_ALVC01000639.1:0-465 GCF_000293195.2 Sphingomonas sp. LH128 | reverse complement strand
GGGTTCCGTGTTCGCAACCTCCAAGGCGGACCAGTTCGACTTCGCCTCCGCGCTCGAGGGCGCCCGACTGCTCCACCTGTCGGGCATCACGCCGGCGCTCGGCCCCGGAGGCGTCGCGCTTGCGCAAGCCGCCGTCGCCGCGGCGACAAGCGCCGGCGTGCCTGTCTGTTTCGACGGCAATTACCGCGCGCTGCTGTGGGACGCGTGGGACAGCGACCCGCGCGCCATCCTGACCGACCTGATGCAGTCGGCGACGGTCATGATCGGCAACCACCGGGATATCTCGCTGCTGCTGGGCAAGGCGTTCTCCGGCGATGGCTCCGACCGTCGGCGCGTGGCCGCGCTGGCCGCCTTCGAGGCGTTTCCGAAGCTGCAGATGATCGCCTCGACCGCGCGGCATGTGGTCAATTCCGGCCATCACCGTATCGCCGCGCGTCTCGATGCGCGGGACGCGGCGCACCAGAC
>NZ_ALVC01000638.1:0-422 GCF_000293195.2 Sphingomonas sp. LH128 | reverse complement strand
GCACCGCGCATTCTGCTGCTCTATGGCAGCCTGCGCGAACGGTCTTTCTCCCGTCTCGCGGTCGAGGAATCCGCGCGGCTTCTGCGCCTGTTCGGCGCGGAAACCCGCATTTTCGATCCATCGACGCTGCCGCTGCCCGACCAGATAGCGGGTGACGATCATCCCGCCGTTCACGAATTGCGCGAACTGGCGCTGTGGTCCGAGGGCCAGGTGTGGTGCAGCCCGGAGCGGCACGGTCAGATCACAGGCATCATGAAAGCGCAGATCGATCATCTGCCGCTGGAAATGAAGGGAATGCGCCCAACGCAGGGACGCACGCTTGCGGTCATGCAGGTATCCGGCGGCTCGCAGTCGTTCAACGCCGTGAACACGCTTCGCCTGCTGGGCCGCTGGATGCGAATGTTCACCATTCCCAACCAGTC
>NZ_ALVC01000637.1:0-465 GCF_000293195.2 Sphingomonas sp. LH128 | reverse complement strand
GGGTTCCGTGTTCGCAACCTCCAAGGCGGACCAGTTCGACTTCGCCTCCGCGCTCGAGGGCGCCCGACTGCTCCACCTGTCGGGCATCACGCCGGCGCTCGGCCCCGGAGGCGTCGCGCTTGCGCAAGCCGCCGTCGCCGCGGCGACAAGCGCCGGCGTGCCTGTCTGTTTCGACGGCAATTACCGCGCACTGCTGTGGGATGCTTGGGACAGCGATCCGCGCGCCATCCTGACCGACCTGATGCAGTCGGCTACGGTCATGATCGGCAACCACCGGGATATCTCGCTGTTGCTGGGCAAGGCGTTCTCCGGCGACGGCTCGGACCGTCGGCGCGAGGCCGCGCTGGCCGCCTTCGAGGCGTTTCCGAAGCTGCAGCTGATCGCCTCGACCGCGCGTCACGTGGTGAACTCCGGCCATCACCGTATCGCCGCGCGTCTCGATGCGCGGGACGCGGCGCACCAGAC
>NZ_ALVC01000636.1:0-6419 GCF_000293195.2 Sphingomonas sp. LH128 | reverse complement strand
CCACCATCGCCGCGATGGTTCCGCTGATGTACAAGGGCGTCGACGAAAGGCTCTGGCCCGCCGCCGGGCGTTCGGTCCTGGCCCACCTCCTCGATCTGGAAAAACGCGGCATTACAACGCGCCGCGAAGACGAATGGACGCTGATCGCCGCGAATTAGGCGTTCATCGACAAGTATTGTCGCAATAACACTTCACACGGTATTATCCACTGCCATCGAAAGGTGGAGGGTAATTCATGGCAACCGCAGCCGCAGCGCAGGTTTCGCGCGTCTCGTTCTGGGCGAAGATGACGATCGGGCTCAGCCTGTTCATCGTCTTCGCCTTTGCACAATTCGGTCTGCGCGGCTTCGTGCCCGTTACGCAAGTGCCGGTAATCTTTCATGTCCATGGCGTGGTCATGCTCGGCTGGCTCGCCCTCGTGACGACGCAGGCGCTGCTGGGCAACGGCAGTGGGCTGGAACTGCACCGACGGCTCGGCTGGGCGAGTGCAGTCATGCTGCCCACCATCGCCGTGCTGACCAGCCTGACCTGCTTCGCCGGGCTTCGCACCGGCATGTTCCCTCCGTTCTTCCCGCCGGCCTATTTCCTTGCGCTGATCCATGTCTCGATGCTGATCTTCGTGATAATGGTCGGCGGCGCCGTTGCGCTGCGTGGCCGTGCGGACTGGCACAAGCGGCTGATCCTGGGCTCCACCATCCTCATCATGGACCCTGCGCTCGGCCGGGTCCTGCCGATGCCTTTCATCATGCCCTGGGGCGAGTGGCTGTCGATGGCGATCCAGCTTGGCATGGTCGCGCTGATCGTGCGGCACGACCGGCGCACGATAGGCCGCGTCCATCCTGCCACCGTGACCGTCGCGCTGGCGGTGGTGCTGGCGCATGTCCTTGTCGAGCTGCTGGCGATCACGCCGCCGTGGGTCGCGTTCGCGGCGCAATTCGCGGGATAGATGTCCTGCTGTCCTCCCTGTCGCGCAGCGATGGGGAGGGGGACCGCCCGCATAGCGGGTGGTGGAGGGGGAGCCCCCTCCGTCAGCCCTGCGGGCTGCCACCTCCCCATCGCTACGCGACAGGGAGGATCAGGCGACGGCCGCGATCTGCGAAAATTCCGCTTGGGTCCTTGGGCCAGCGTCCCTAGATAGACCCCGCCCGCAGCAAGGTTCGGGCGAGGATGTACAGGAACGACCATGACCGTAATGCCCGCCGACCTCTCAGGCATCGACGTGCGCGCCGAGATCGAGCGCCTGCGCAAGGAGCGCAATGCGGTCATCCTCGCCCATTACTACCAGAAGCCCGAGCTTCAGGACCTTGCCGACTTCGTGGGCGACAGCCTCGAACTGAGCCGCAAGGCGGCGGAAACCGATGCCGACGTCATCGCCTTTTGCGGCGTGAAGTTCATGGCCGACACCGCCAAGATCCTCTCCCCGAACAAGATCGTCGTGCTGCCCGATCTCAACGCCGGCTGCAGCCTGGAAGATTCCTGCCCGCCGGAGAAGTTCAAGGCGTTCCGCGAGGCGCACCCCGATCACATCGCGCTGACCTACATCAACTGCTCGACCGAGGTTAAGGCGCTGTCCGACGTCATCGTCACCAGCTCCAGCGCCGAGACGATCCTGCAGCAGATCCCGCTGGACCAGAAGATCATCTTCGGCCCCGACCGTCACCTCGGCGGCTACCTCGCGCGCAAGTTCAACCGCGAGATGCTGCTGTGGCCGGGCGTGTGCATCGTGCACGAGGCGTTCAGCGAGACCGAACTGCTGAAACTGCGCGCCGAGCATCCCAATGCGCCGATCGCCGCGCACCCTGAATGCCCGCCGCACATCGTCGATCATGCGGACTACGTCGGCTCGACCAGTGGCATCCTGCAGTATGCGAAGACCATGCCCGGCGACACGCTGATCGTGGCGACCGAGCCGCACATCATCCACCAGATGCAGCTCTCGATCCCGAACAAGACCTTCATCGGCGCGCCCGGTGCGGACGGCAACTGCAACTGCAACATCTGCCCCTACATGGCGCTCAACAACCTCGAGAAGCTGTACATCGCGCTGCGCGACCTGTCCCCGCGCGTGGAGATCGAGGAACCGCTGCGTCTGGCGGCGAAGAAGAGCCTCGACCGCATGCTGGAGATGGCCAGCGGGACGATCGGCAAGGGCGACCTGGGCGCGCGTTGAGGGCTTCGTCGTCCCGGACTTGATCCGGGACCGGTGGCTGTCTTTAGGCGGGGGCTTCGACAAGCTCAGCCTGAGCGAGATTTGATGAACTGCTCTCAAAACCGCTCAGGCTGAGCTTGTCGAAGCCCCCGCCGCATAAAACGGAAAGCCCGGCTGTTCACGGCCACCGGTCCCGGATCAAGTCCGGGACGACGACTGGCGAAACCTCTTCGCGCTTCCTATGTTGTATGGGAACGAACCGGGGAGCCCCGAAACTTGCGTGATGTCCTCATCCTGAGGAAACTGAAGGTCTGGTGCCTGCTGCTGCTGGCCGCCGTCTTCGCGCACGCGCTGATCCCGATCGAGGCCCGTGCCTCCGGCTCGGCATTCAGCCCTTCCACGGTCGAGGTATCGACCGGCCACTCCCTGCGCGTGGCTGCCGTGCGCAAGCTCGCCCCCCAGCGTGACCCGCTCGGCAGGGGGATGTTGCTCGCCGCCTCCTCCCAGGACCGGAAAGCACGGGACGCCCGCGCCTGCCCTGCCCCGGCCGCAGCCTCCGGCCCGCCCGGCTGGCGCTGCGCGCTGTCGCAGCCCAGAGCCCCGCCCTTCGCCTGACACGCCGCCGGATCGCAATGCCGATCCGACAGTTTCAGCAAGGCCGGAGCGGCGCATTCCAGCGCGTCCCGGCAGCGAAGCACGGGACATCCAATGCCTCATCACACTCCCCTGATCGGCACCATCGTCGCCGGTCTGGTGATCGCCTTCTTCATGGGGGCGCTCGCCCACCGCCTGCGGGTTTCCCCCATCGCAGGCTACCTTCTCGCCGGCGTCATGGTCGGCCCCTTCACGCCCGGCTTCGTCGCCGATGCCGGGCTCGCACAGGAACTCGCCGAGATCGGCGTGATTCTCCTCATGTTCGGCGTCGGCCTGCATTTCTCGCTGCGGGACCTGCTGGCGGTGAAGAACATCGCCATCCCCGGCGCACTCGTGCAGATCGCCGTCGCGACCCTGCTGGGCATCGGCATCGGCTACATGATGGGCTGGGACCTTGCCGCCGGCTTCGTCTTCGGCCTCGCGCTCTCGGTGGCGAGTACCGTGGTCCTGCTGCGCGCGCTGCAAAGCCGCAACCTCGTCGAGACCGAGCGCGGCCGCATCGCCGTCGGCTGGCTGATCGTCGAGGATCTCGTCATGGTCCTCGCGCTGGTGCTGCTGCCTGCGCTGGCCTCTGGCCTCTCGGGAGGAGACGGGGCGGCAAGCCTGCCATGGGTGATCTCGACCACGCTCCTCAAGGTCGCGGGCTTCGTGGCGCTGATGCTGATCGTCGGGCGCCGCGTGCTGCCCTGGGCGCTGCACTGGGTGGTCCACACCGGATCGCGCGAGCTGTTCCGCCTTGCCGTCCTTGCGGTGGCTCTCGGCGTGGCGTTCGGGGCGGCCTATGCCTTCGACGTCAGCTTCGCGCTGGGTGCCTTCTTCGCAGGCATGATCCTGGGCGAAACCCAGCTGTCCCGCCGCGCCGCCGAGGAAACGCTGCCCTTGCGCGACGCTTTCGCGGTGCTGTTCTTCGTCTCGGTGGGCATGCTGTTCGACCCCTCGGTGGTGACCGAGCAGCCGATCCCGCTGCTGGTTACGGTGCTGACGATCGTGGTCGGCAAGTCGCTGGCCGCCTGGCTGATCGTGCGCGCCTTCGGCTACGAGAACGACAAGGCGCTGACGATCTCCGCCAGCCTTGCGCAGATCGGCGAGTTCTCGTTCATCCTCGCCGGGCTGGGTGCCGGGCTGGGGCTGCTGCCCGAGGCGGGACGCGACCTCATCCTGGCGGGCGCGATCATCTCGATCTTCCTCAACCCCTTCATCTTCAACTTCGCGGTCGGCAGCACCGGTTCCGTCAAGAAGCAGATGGAGGAGCAGGCCGAACAGGCGGAGATCGAGCATGAGAAAAAGCGCGAGGAGCACGTCATCCTCGTCGGCTACGGCCGCGTCGGCAAGCTGGTGGCGCACGGCCTGCGCGCCACCCCGACCGCCGTGCTGCTGATCGAAGCGCAGAGCGATCTCGCCCGCGAGGCCCGCGCCGAGGGCTTCGAGGTCGTCACCGGCAACGCGGTGGAGCCCGATGTCCTGAGGGAAGCCGGCATCGAGCGCGCCAACCGCATGCTCATCGCCATCCCCGAAGGCTTCGAGGCGGGCGCGATCTGCGAGGCCGCCCGCAAGCTTCGCCCCGACCTCTCGGTGATCGCACGCGCCCACTCGGACGCGCAGTTCGCGCATCTAGTGGAGCACGGCTGCGACAAGGTGGTGCTGGGCGAGCGGGAGATCGCGCGGCAGATGCTCGAACTGATCGGCGCCAGCGCCAGCCGCATCGCCGCCGTACCGGACGTGAAGTCGGCATGAGGGCGAGGAGAAAACCGCCCGGCTGGTTCAAGTGGGCGGTCTGGGGCGGGATCGTGCTGGCCGTCGCCGTCCCCACCGCCTGCGTGATGAACCACGGGGAGGTGCCGGGCTACGGCGCCTTCCCGTCATTGCCGCACTGAAACGAGACAGGTTTGGGTCGACGTTCTCGCCGTCATCAAAGGCAGTCGTAGTCTAGGCAGGCACTCCGGCTGCCTGCGCCATGACCTTGCGCACCATCTCCGGTTCGGCCTCGATGACCGTGAGATAGGCGCGCACGGCGGGTGGCGGCATGTGGCGAGCCAGTTCGTACTGGCGCAAGTTGGCGAGCGGAATGCCATAGGCGGCCGAGAACTGCGCCTGGTCCAAGCCGAGGCGATGCCGCAGAATGCGAAACCGCCGTCCGATATGGGCGCGTTCCAGCCCGGCCACGCTTACGTCAAAATCCTCGGGATCGTTGGGGTCAGCCGGAATTGCGATCGTAGTCTCTTTGTTCACCAGCATTGCTCCGTCGAACAGATATCAGCCTGACCCGATCGTCTCTCAAGACGTACACGACCGTGAACAACTTACCGTCCACCAAGCCCACCGCCTTGTAGCGATCTTCGCCATCGACCAAGCGAAACGAAGGTAAGACCTCATGCCGCGTATCCTCGAAAATCCGCATCCCGAACGCCAGCCGCAAGCCGTGCTTGACCAGATTGGCCTCGTCCTTGGCGGGGTCGAACGCGAACTCCATCGCCCGTGACTATGGGCATCGCATATAACACGGGAAGTTAAACCCCGTCCATCCGGCGACTTACCCAGCCGCCGCGGCCCGTGCCCAGGCGACGATCGCGCCGGGCGGCATCGCACCGGACTTGCGCGCGATCTCCCGGCCCTTGTGGATCAGAACGAGGGTCGGGATGGACTGGATGCCGTAGTGCCCGGCGATCGCCCCTTCCGCCTCGGTGTCGAGCTTGCCGAGGCGCATCTCGGGCTCCAGCTGCGCCGCCGCCGCCGCGAAGGCCGGAGCCATCTGGCGGCAGGGACCGCACCACGCGGCCCAGAAATCGACCAGCAGCGGCAGGTCGCTGCGCCCCGCATGAGCATCGAAATTCGCTGTGGTCAGGGTGACCGGCGCCCCGGCGAAGAGGGCCGCCCTGCACTTGCCGCATGTGCCGCCGGCGCCCAGCCGTTCGACCGGCACCCGGTTAGACGTCGTGCAGCGGGGACAAACGACGATTCTGTTATCGGACATGGACACGTCTCCTCACCATCGATGTAGGAGCGCGCGACTCAGACCGCCACTTCGCGCCACTCGCCCGGCGCGATGCCATCGAGGGTCCAGTCGCCAATGCGCCAGCGCACGAGGCGCAGGGTCGGGTGGCCGACGGCGGCGGTCATGCGGCGGACCTGCCGGTTACGGCCTTCGCGCAAGGTCAGTTCGATCCAGCAGTCCGGCACGGTCTTGCGGAAGCGCACCGGCGGATTGCGCGGCCACAGGTCGGGCGTGTCGATGCGGCGGGCATCAGCGGGCAGCGTCGGGCCATCGTTCAGCGTGACACCCTTGCACAGCGTTTGGATCGCGGCCTCGTCCGGCTCTCCCTCGACTTGCACGAGATAGGTCTTGGGCGTCTTGTAGCGCGGGTTCGAGATGCGCGCCTGCAGGCGGCCGTCGTCGGTCAGCAGCAGCAACCCCTCGCTGTCGCGGTCGAGTCGCCCGGCGGGGTAGACGCCCGACACCTTCACGAAGTCCGACAGCGTCGCGCGCGGGCTGGGAGACTTGAGGTCGGTGAACTGCGGCAGCACGTCGAACGGCTTGTTGAGCAGGATCAGGCGGGGCATGCGATCAATCCTTCGCGGGCTTGTCTGCGGCGCGCGCCATCGCCAGCGCCACGGCGAG
>NZ_ALVC01000635.1:0-323 GCF_000293195.2 Sphingomonas sp. LH128 | reverse complement strand
ACCGACGAGTTCGTCCGCCGCTTCCTGATCCACGTTCTGCCGCGCGGCTTCCACCGCATCCGGCATTACGGCCTGCTCGCCAGTTCGACCCACAAGGACACCATGGCGCTGGCCCGCAGACTTCTGGGCGTTGCGGTACCGGTCGAAGAGCCCGAACCCGACGAACCTCTCGACCATCGCCCGCCATGCCCATGTTGCGGCGGGCACATGACCATCATCGAGGCCTTCGCCCGCTGGTGCCAGCCCCGCGCGCCACCATCATCGGCATCGCCAATCCGGGGGAATGCGCCATGATCCGGCATGGCTCAGGCTGCACGACGGTC
>NZ_ALVC01000634.1:0-340 GCF_000293195.2 Sphingomonas sp. LH128 | reverse complement strand
TGCGCGGCGGCGGCGGGGGTTTCGGCGTTCTTCGTGGGCCGCGCGCTCAAGGGCTATCGGCGGGTGCTGGCGCTGCAGTGAAGACGCGTCCTCCCGGACTTGATCCGGGACCGCTGGCAATTCTTGAGGCGAATGCTGGCCGTGAGACGTCCTGACGCGAGGTGGGCTGTTCACGGCCAGCGGTCCCGGATCAAGTCCGGGATGACGAGGTTGCGTTTGTGCGATCTTGACATTTATAACCACATAGGTTATATGGCCCAGCATCCGATCCGGCGATGATCACGTTGGAAAGGTGTATCGGGTCGGCGTCGTGGGCCGGGATGCGGTTTCAGCCGTGATC
>NZ_ALVC01000633.1:0-344 GCF_000293195.2 Sphingomonas sp. LH128 | reverse complement strand
CCTTCGAGGCATTCGACCGCAACGCCGGTGCGCAGATCGACGCCGTGATCGCGGTGTTCCTTCTGATAGAATTCGGACAGTTCCTCACCCGCGACGCGCGCCAGCACGCGCGGCAGGGCTTCGAGCAGGACCACGCTCAGCCCCATCTTCGAGAGCACCGCCGCTGCTTCCAGCCCGATGTAGCCGCCGCCGATGACGACGATGTTGCGCGTCCCCGCATCGACTTCGGCCATCAGCGTGTCGCAGTCCTCGCGGGTGCGCACCGCGTGGACCCCCGCCAGTTCGGCCCCGCCGCACGACAGGCGCCGCGGATCGCCGCCGGTCGCCCAGACCAGCTTGCCGTA
>NZ_ALVC01000632.1:0-295 GCF_000293195.2 Sphingomonas sp. LH128 | reverse complement strand
AGGACGCCCCACTTCCAGTCCTCCTCGATCCCGGGCCGCTTCGAGCGGGAAGCTCATCATGATATCGGCCGCAGTGAACGTATCGCCAGCGAACCACGGTCGGAAAGCCAGTTCATGCTCGACGAAATCGAGGTGGACGTCGATCATCGGCTGCAGCTTCTTCTGTGCTGTCTTGCCCAGTAGCGGGATGCGTCCCAGCACCAGATTCACCAGCAACGGCGGCATTAGCGAGCCTTCCGCATAATGGAGGAAGTGGCGGTAGAGCAGTGCCGCGTCGTCGCCATAGGGCTTACCC
>NZ_ALVC01000631.1:0-263 GCF_000293195.2 Sphingomonas sp. LH128 | reverse complement strand
ACGTTTCTTTGTAATGTCGCTACCGCGCCAACTATTTAGGCTCAGGTTCACCATGTACGGTAAATAGCTGTCAAGAAATCAATACATTTCAGTATTTTGAGTTTAGCGAGTAAGATTAGTGTGTCGGAAGGGAAGGGGAGAAGCCCCGGACCAAAGACTAGGGGATAGGCCCCGCACTATAGGAGTAATGCTCATGAACATCGGTTCTTTCGCCCTCAAGAACGGCCAGCTCATCGGTTCGATCGCAACCCTCACCGTCGACC
>NZ_ALVC01000630.1:0-561 GCF_000293195.2 Sphingomonas sp. LH128 | reverse complement strand
TCACGCTGGCGGCGGCGGGTCTGGCGGGTGCCGTCCATGTTCTGGCGCATGGGGGCCGGACGGTTCCAGACAACGCGATAGCCGTCCTCGTCGTCACCAAAGACCATGATTGCCATCTTCTCGGGAAGGCTGGGGTCGTCGAGGCTGCCCTGATAGAAAACCTCGCCGGTCGAATTGCTGGTGGCTTCCCAAAGCGCGCCGACCTGCACCCACTTGCGAGCGACGTTCAGCGCCATGATCTCGAACGCGGGGGCCTTCTCGTTCGTGCTTTCGACGGGGCGAAGGCCAAGGCGGGCAAGGTCGACGGTGAGGGTTGCAATCGAACCGATGAGCTGGCCGTTCTTGAGGGCGAAAGTACCGATGTTCATGAGTATTACTCCTATAGTGCGGGGCCTATCCCCTTGCCTTTGGTCCGGGGCCTCTCCCCTTCCCTTCCGACACACTAATTCTACTCCCTAAACTCTAAATACTGAACTGCATTGATTTCTTGACAGCTATTTACCGTACATGGTGAACCTGAGCCTAAATAGTTGGCGCGGTAGCGACATTACAAAGAAACGT
>NZ_ALVC01000629.1:0-223 GCF_000293195.2 Sphingomonas sp. LH128 | reverse complement strand
CGCTCGCGAGCACCCTGACTGAGACAACGGGTAATTGTCGCCAGCGGCAATTACCCCAAACCCTTCAAATTGTCGCTTTCGTCCAGTGCCAGCGACAATTACCCAGCGCTGTAATTGACGATGCCCGGTTGCCCCTCGCAACCGCTCATGATAGCCCAAAGCCACCAACCGGCGCGGCCGCCTACCGGCCATCATAATTGACGCCGACCGGACTCCGTAATCG
>NZ_ALVC01000628.1:0-1614 GCF_000293195.2 Sphingomonas sp. LH128 | reverse complement strand
GAAGGGCTGGTTGCCCTTCCAAGGCCGCTTCGGTTCGAGATGGAAGCCATTCCGGCGTCCCGAAGGGATTTGACCAAAAAGGCCCAGCGCCGCGTCGACAGGCCTTGAAATATCGACATATTCCTTCGCCCTGCCTCCTTGCGCTGAGCCATTTTGCCTCAAACCTCGATGGTGCTGTTTATGAGTTTACGTCCTAGCATTACAGTTGCATATTGATTGAAACTCTGAATCAATGGGTCTCCATGGTAAGGAGGCCGTGGATGACGGGTGCATCGATTGAGACCACGCTGGAGCTATGGGCATCGTCGCTTCGCGACGTGAAGGCTCGGATGCGGGACCTGTTCACGCAGGAACGAGTTGCAGCCTCAGCGAACCTTTTCCTGGATGGTTTGCTGGGTGACGAGCGCCGTAAGACGGGCTGGATGCGCGCAGAGGCGGCGGGTGATCCGGGGCCTTGGCGACAGCAGGCCATTTTGGGCCGGGGGCGCTGGGACGCGGACGGGCTTCGCGACATTGTGCGGGAGTATGTTGTCGAAAACCTCGGCACACAGGACGCCGTTCTGGTCATTGATGAGACCGGGTTCCTCAAGCAGGGCAAGGCATCCTGTGGTGTTGCGCGTCAATATACCGGCTCGGCGGGCAAGATCACAAACTGTCAGATTGGGGTGTTCGCCGCCTATGTATCGGCACAGGGCCATGCCTTTATCGATCGTGCGCTTTATTTGCCCAAGAGTTGGACCGGCGATCCAGCAAGGCTGGCTGCCACACACGTTCCCGAGACCATCGCCTTCGCCACCAAACCGGCTTTGGCTGTCGATATGATAGGGCGCGCGTTGGCAGCAGATGTGCCTTTTTCCTGGGTGGCGGCCGATGCGGTATACGGCGTTGGCGACATCGAGGGCGCGCTGCGCCGAGCCTGTAAAGGCTATGTTCTCGGGGTCAAATCCGATCATTACTTCGGTTCATGGGCAGGCAAGCCCATGGTCGCGGGCAAAGCGGAGGAGATTGCCCGCGATCTTGCGCCCGATGCATGGCAGCGCCTGTCTGCTGGCGAGGGAACCAAGGGCGCGCGGCTTCATGACTGGGCTTACTGTGAACTCGCCGATCTCGAAGCTGATGAATATGATGAGACGAAATCGGGACTTTGGACCCGGGGCCTTCTGATCCGCCGCAATATCAGCGACGGCGATCTCGCTTTCTTCACAACCTGGTGCCCCGCCGGGACAGGCATCCAGGCGCTTGTTTCCGTCGAAGGTCATCGCTGGGCAATCGAAGACAGCTTCGAAACCGCCAAGAACGAGCTCGGCCTCGATCACAACGAAACGCGATCATGGCATGGCTGGCATCGCCACGTCTCGCTCGTGATGCTCGCTTTCGCCATGATGGCGGTGATCCGATATCGCGCCAACCACGCGACGCCCCCAAAAAGACTAAGGATGCCGACCATCAGGATCTGATCCGCTGGTCGATCCAGGAAGTCCGGCGGATCGCCAACAAGCTGGCCCAGCGTCGTATCCAGCCCGCCTACATCATCGCCTGGTCATGCTGGAGACGAGCGCATCAGGCTGCCGCACGGCGCGCTCATATCAAGTCAAAAATGCAACTGTAATGCTA
>NZ_ALVC01000627.1:0-308 GCF_000293195.2 Sphingomonas sp. LH128 | reverse complement strand
CCCCCGCCGCGCCGAGCAGCACGACCAGCGCGAACAGGCGGCGGCCATTGCCCTTGCCCCAGCGAGCGAGATGGAGCGCCGCCCATTCGAAGAACCCGGCTTCGTCCAGCAGCAGGCTGATGACGATGATCGCGACGAACGTGCCCGTCGCGTTCCAGACAATGCCCCAGACCACGGGCACGTCGGAGAGCGATACAACACCCGCGAGCAGCGCCACGACCGCGCCGCCCATGGCGCTCCACCCAATGCCGAAGCCCTTGGGTTGCCAGATGACGAGCGCGATCGTCGCGATGAAGATCAGAATTGCT
>NZ_ALVC01000626.1:0-310 GCF_000293195.2 Sphingomonas sp. LH128 | reverse complement strand
AGCTGGGCGCAGTCGGCGTTCGCGGGCGCTGCGCCAATGTCGATGGTGTAGGACAAGGGATCCTCCGTCGATCCTCCATGGATCGCCCGTCCCCTTCCCCCTCATCTCAAGGGGCTTCAGGTTCGATCGTGAAGTTCCAGCCATGGATATGGAGCATTTCGTTCTCGCTGCGGTCGAAGGCGAGGAAGATGGAATCGAGGTCGGCACCGGGTTCGATCAGCAATTCGAGCGTGTGATGCGTGCTGTCTGCGACCACCGCGCGCGTATAGCCGGCTTCGCGGGCTTCGGCCTCGGTGTGGATCGGCGGCGG
>NZ_ALVC01000625.1:0-220 GCF_000293195.2 Sphingomonas sp. LH128 | reverse complement strand
ATTACGGAGTCCGGTCGGCGTCAATTATGATGGCCGGTAGGCGGCCGCGCCGGTTGGTGACTTCGGGCTATCATGAGCGGTTGCGAGGGGCAACCGGGCATCGTCCTTACAGCGCTGGGTAATTGTCGCTGACAGTGGACGAAAGCGACAGTTTGAAGGGCTCGGGGTAATTGCCGCTGGCGACAATTACCCGTTGTCTCAGTCAGGGTGCTCGCGAGCG
>NZ_ALVC01000624.1:0-289 GCF_000293195.2 Sphingomonas sp. LH128 | reverse complement strand
CGAACGCAGCGGAAGCCGATGTGCGAGGTGGAAGTGTCGATCATCTCGGGATGGCGAGCGGCGGGGCGGTAGCGCTGGCAATAGTTCGCCGCGCACAAGTGAGAACCGCCCTTGAGCACCTTGCGGCCGATCCGCACGCCCGGCTGGGCGGGATCGAAACTGTCCTTGAGCTTGCCGCCGCGCGGATTGCTGAGCGTGCAGCACGATCGGCCTACCTTCTTGCGGGCCACTTCGGGCGTCTCGCTCCACCAGTCGCTGGTCCATTCCCAAGTGTTGCCGATCATGTCGA
>NZ_ALVC01000623.1:0-368 GCF_000293195.2 Sphingomonas sp. LH128 | reverse complement strand
GACTGGACCCGCGAGGAAATCGCGGCGCTGTTCGACCTGCCGTTCACCGAGCTGGTCTTCCGCGCCGCCGAGGTCCACCGCGCCAGCCACAAGGCGGACGAAGTGCAGCTTTCCACGCTGCTTTCGATCAAGACCGGCGGGTGTGTGGAGGATTGCGGTTACTGCTCGCAGTCGGTTTCGGCCAACAGCGGCGTCAAGGCGACCAAGCTGATGGAGGTGCAGCAGGTGCTCCAGCGCGCGGCGCAGGCGGCGGATCAGGGCTCGACCCGCTTCTGCATGGGCGCCGCCTGGCGCAACCCCAAGAACCGCGACATGCCCGCCATCATCGAGATGGTGAAGGGCGTGCGCGCGATGGGCATGGAAACCTG
>NZ_ALVC01000622.1:0-297 GCF_000293195.2 Sphingomonas sp. LH128 | reverse complement strand
CAGGTTTCCATGCCCATCGCGCGCACGCCCTTCACCATCTCGATGATGGCGGGCATGTCGCGGTCCTTGGGGTTGCGCCAGGCCGCGCCCATGCAGAAGCGGGTCGAACCCTGGTCCGCCGCCTGCGCCGCGCGCTGGAGAACCTGCTGGACTTCCATCAGCTTGGTCGCCTTGACGCCGCTGTTGGCCGAGACCGACTGCGAGCAGTAGCCGCAATCCTCCACGCACCCGCCGGTCTTGATCGAGAGCAGCGTGGAAAGCTGCACTTCGTCGGCCTTGTGGCTGGGGGGGGGGGGC
>NZ_ALVC01000621.1:0-320 GCF_000293195.2 Sphingomonas sp. LH128 | reverse complement strand
CGCGGGATCACCTCACCCACGATCAAGCGCGAGCTCAGGCGACGAAATGCCATCGAACCGATCATCGGTCACACCAAGTCCGATGGCCTGCTCGAGCGCAATCACCTCGCCGGTGCCACCGGCGATGCCATCAACGCCATCCTGGTCGCCGCGGGGCACAATCTCAGGTTGCTCGTCGCATGGCTGACTGCGCTTTTGCGCGCCCTCATCGCCGCCTGGCTATCCCCAGTCCTGCCCAAAATGGCCGCTGCCTGAAAGCAGCCTACCAGTTCGATAAACCCCTCACGGCACATCGGACGCAATCTACCCGTCGCCGAAAC
>NZ_ALVC01000620.1:0-459 GCF_000293195.2 Sphingomonas sp. LH128 | reverse complement strand
GCGTCCTGCTGCTCGATCTGGAACCGCCGGATATCCTCGACGGTCGCGGTGTGCGGCGAGCGCCCCAGCCAGGTCGCAAACCGCCCGACGTCGCGCAAGTAGTTGCGCTGCGTCTCGCGTGAAAACCGGCGCATCGTCATGTCGTCGATCAGCCGCTGGCGTAGCGGGCTGATCGGGCCAACCGGAACAAGTTCGTTCATCGTTCGACTCCTCATATTGAAGGAGCCGAAAGGGTCTGCCCGTTACGGGCACTGCTCAATCCAGGCGGGACGTTCTCGTTGTCACGGGTAGCTCACCACAGGCACCACTCCCGCGCAGCGGGTCGTCTAATCGCCCCTCGGTCAAGTCCAACGAATTGATCGTTCATAACAGGCTGCGGAAAAAGGCGCCGCAGTGGTCACCGTCGATCTGCGTTCGAAGGAGGGGGACTGGTCTGTCGCTCGTTTCAGGGTGAAATTC
>NZ_ALVC01000619.1:0-604 GCF_000293195.2 Sphingomonas sp. LH128 | reverse complement strand
GCGTTCTCGTCCCTGATGAAATCGCCCAGGTGGCTGTCTTCCTCGTCGCCCACGGGAGTTTCGAGCGACACCGGCTCCTTCGCGATCTTGAGCACGCGCTTGACCTTGTCGAGCGGCATCGAGAGCTGTTCTGCCATCTCTTCGGGCGTGGGCTCGCGGCCATGCTCATGCAGGAAGCGCCGGTTTGCCCGGACCAGCTTGTTGATCGTCTCGATCATGTGAACCGGGATGCGGATCGTGCGGGCCTGGTCCGCGATCGAACGGGTGATGGCCTGCCTGATCCACCAGGTCGCATAAGTCGAGAACTTGTAGCCGCGCCGGTACTCGAACTTGTCGACGGCCTTCATCAACCCGATATTACCCTCCTGGATCAGGTCGAGGAACTGCAGCCCCCGGTTAAGGTACTTCTTGGCGATCGAGATCACCAGGCGCAGGTTCGCCTCGACCATCTCCTTCTTGGCGATACGCGCCTCGCGCTCGCCCTTCTGGACCATGTTGACGATGCGACGGAACTCGGGAAGCGCCATGCCGATGGTCGCCGCGATTTCCGTGACCTCGCTACGGATACGCTCGGCGGGCTCGGCTTCGGCGGCGGCGAACGCGG
>NZ_ALVC01000618.1:0-400 GCF_000293195.2 Sphingomonas sp. LH128 | reverse complement strand
CGGCCATCGAGAACTGCCGTACCGCCGCGCTGGGCGGTGACGTCGAGGCCTGCGACGACTGCGGGCACTGGCGGGTCGCCTACAACTCGTGCCGCAACCGACACTGCCCCAAGTGCCAAGGCGCCGCCGCGCGCACCTAGCTGGCCGCGCGCGGGGCCGACCTGTTGCCAGGCGGCTACTTCCACGTCGTGTTCACCCTGCCTAACGAGATCGCAGACATCGCCTTCCAGAACAAGGCGGTGGTCTATGACCTGCTGTTCCGCACAGCCGCGGACACGATGCTGATCATCGCCGCCGATCCCAAGCACCTTGGCGCGCGGATCGGCATCACCGCCGTGCTGCACACCTGGGGATCGGCACTGACCCACCATCCGCACGTGCACATGATCGTGCCTGGCGG
>NZ_ALVC01000617.1:0-369 GCF_000293195.2 Sphingomonas sp. LH128 | reverse complement strand
ATAATGGAGGAAGTGGCGGTAGAGCAGTGCCGCGTCGTCGCCATAGGGCTTACCCAGGCGTCCATCGGCCTTGCTTGTGAGGTATTCGATGATGGCGCCGGTTTCGGCGATGATCCGTTCGGACCCGGAGTGATCGCGATCGACGATTACCGGCGACTTGCCGAGCGGATGAATGCGCCTCAGTTCGGGCGGCGCCAGCATCGTCTTGGGATCGCGTTCGTAGCGCTTGACCTCATAGGGCAGGCCGAACTCTTCCAGCAGCCACAGGACGCGCTGCGAACGCGAGTATTCCAGATGGTGGACGACGATCATCGATGCATGGCTCTCCGTCGATTACGCGTACGGTGCCAACGGACTTCGGGCGGCAAG
>NZ_ALVC01000616.1:0-2003 GCF_000293195.2 Sphingomonas sp. LH128 | reverse complement strand
AGTCCGGGACGACGACCTGCCGCGCACCGCCGCCGTCCTCCACGCCATCGCCGCCGACCTCGCCCCGCGCGTGGACGCCTGCGGCCCCGCTGAAAGCGCCGCCCTGCTCGCAGGGCTCGACGGCCGCTTCGTCCTGCCCGGACCCTCTGGCGCCCCCACGCGCGGCCGCCCGGACGTGCTGCCCACCGGGCGCAACTTCTACTCGGTCGATACCCGCGCGGTGCCCACCGCCGTCGCCTGGGATCTCGGCCAGCGCTCCGCAGAGTTGCTGGTGGAGGACTACCTCCAGCGCGAGGGCGAATACCCAAGGGCCATCGCGCTCTCCGCATGGGGCACCGCCAACATGCGCACCGGCGGCGACGACATCGCGCAGGCCCTCGCGCTGATGGGCGTGCGCCCGCGCTGGGAGTGGACCTCGGGCCGCGTCACCGGGTTCGAGATGATGACGCTCGCCGAACTGGGCCGCCCGCGCGTGGACGTGACCTTGCGCGTCTCGGGCTTCTTTCGCGACGCCTTTCCCGAGCAGATGGACCTCATCGACAGCGCCGCCCGCGCCGTCATGGCGCTGGAGGAAAGCGCCGAAGACAACCCCGCCGCCGCCCGCCACCGCGCCGAAACCGCGATGCTCGCCGCTGAAGGGCAGGACGAAACCGTCGCCGCCCGCCGCGCCGGAGCCCGCGTGTTCGGCTCGAAACCGGGGGCCTACGGCGCCGGTCTGCAGGCGATGATCGACGAGAAGCTGTGGCATGACCGCGCCGACCTCGCGAACGTCTACCTCGACTGGGGCAGCTACGCCTATGGCGCGGGTGTCGAGGGCGATGCCGAGCGCGATCTCTACGCAGCCCGGCTGACGCAGGCCGACGCGGTGGTCCAGAACCAGGACAACCGCGAGCACGACCTGCTCGACAGCGACGATTACTACCAGTTCGAGGGCGGCATCGCCGCTGCGGTCGAGCACCTGAAGGGCCGCGCGCCGGTCAGCTACCACAACGATCACTCGCGCCCCGAACGCCCGGTCATCCGCACGCTGGCGGACGAAATCGGCCGCATCGTAAGGGGCCGCGTGACCAATCCCAAATGGATCGCGGGCGTCATGCGCCACGGCTACAAGGGCGCGTTCGAGATCGCCGCCTCGGTGGACTACCTCTTCGCCTTCGCCGCGACGACCAGCGCGGTGAAGGACCACCACTTCGACGCCGTCCACGCCGCCTTCATCGAGGATGAGGCGGTGCGTGACTTCATGGCGCAGGCCAACCCCGCCGCGCTTCGCGAAACCGCCGCGCGGCTGGCCGAGGCGCTGGAGCGCGGCCTCTGGAAACCCCGATCGAACAGCGCGGGCCTGCTGCTCGCCCAAGTCTCAGGAGCATGATGATGGCCGAACGCACCGACGAACAGCACGCCGAGAAGATGAAGAAGAAGCAGGCCGCGCATGACCGCATCATGGCGGGCAAGACCGTGGAAAAGGGCCTGCTGATCGTCAACACCGGCAAGGGCAAGGGCAAGACCACGGCCGCGCTCGGCATGGTGGTGCGCATGATCGGGCATGGCAGGAAGGTGGGCGTCGTCCAGTTCGTGAAGGGCGCGATGACCACCGGCGAGAAGGCCGTCTTCGATGCCTTCCCGGACAACGTCGAGTTCAAGGCGATGGGCGAAGGCTTCACCTGGAACACCCAGGACCGCGCCCGCGACATCGCCCTCGCCCGCGAGGCGTGGGACGAGGTGAAGCGCATGGTCGCCGATCCGGCCTACGACATGGTGCTGGCGGACGAGCTGAACATCGTGCTGCGCTATGACTACCTGCCGCTTGAGGAAGTGCTTGAGGTGCTGACCGCGCGTGCGGAGATGAAGCACGTCGTCGTGACCGGACGCAATGCGCCGCAGGGGCTGATCGACACGGCCGATCTCGTGACGGAAATGACGCTGGTGAAGCACCCCTTCCGCGAGCAGGGCGTGAAGGCGCAGACGGGGATCGAGTTCTGATGCACGCCTCTCGTCGTCCCGGA
>NZ_ALVC01000615.1:0-455 GCF_000293195.2 Sphingomonas sp. LH128 | reverse complement strand
GGCCCGAGCGGACCAGCGTGAGCCGAGCGATGGGCGTCTCGATGATGCCGTCTCGCTCGGCGTATCGGGCAATCTGCTGAGCCAGTTCTTGATGCGCCATCAGCGTCTCTCTCAAAGCAATCGGTATGATCAGCCTACACGGCTGATAGAGACCGATCCAGCGCAGCGCTATAAATCTGGAATATCGTGCAATCATCCCGGATGACCGTTCTACCTCCTCACGACCAGATAGCGCCATCTAAGGGGCATCGGATCTATGGTTCGGTCCGTCTGAACAGGAGTGACTATACATGGCTATAGAGGACAAGGTCATCGCGATTACCGGCGCCAGCAGCGGCATCGGCGAAGGCACGGCGCGGCTCCTGGCGGCGCGCGGCGCGAAGCTGATGCTGGGCGCACGCCGCACCGACCGGCTCGCAGCGCTGGCGGAGGAACTGAACGCAGCGGGAGGCACA
>NZ_ALVC01000614.1:0-472 GCF_000293195.2 Sphingomonas sp. LH128 | reverse complement strand
CGCCGAGGAACTCGCCGCCTGAACTCCGGCGGCTCCGCGCCAGCTAGCGGATGCGTACGGATCAGCTCAGTACGATAGCATTGATATTTTGCTCATCGTCAACGCCGCGCGCTCGAACGGATTGAGGCCCATCGACTGCTCGACCAGGATCGCAAGGCTGTTGATCCCACAGCGAAAGTCGATCGGATCCCGGTGGAGATAGACGCGCAGATCTTCAGCGAGCCGGAACATGGCAATGCCCCAGCGCATCGATCATCACCACCAGCAACTGCGCGTCACACCCCTCCAGCGTCAGAGATACGCCATTTGGCATCGACGCCTGCAACCGCACTGACGGTACCAATCCAGCAGACCGGGGCGCGATCCCACCAGTGTGTCGCTCCGCAGGCGCCGGAGACGTCTCCACCCGGATAAACGCCGACGGATCCGGCAACTGCCCCGTGCTCCGCTGCCCGTTCGCACTCTGCCGCTC
>NZ_ALVC01000613.1:0-266 GCF_000293195.2 Sphingomonas sp. LH128 | reverse complement strand
GCAGCCGCCTCAGCCCCACATGGCGCCGCAGGCTATTTGTCTCCCGGCTCGAAGTGAGCGCGAAACGAGGCTGCGCGCGCGACCTCGACGCTATGGGGGTCTGGGGCGATGGCCCCAGGACTTCTCTTTCCTGATGGAACACTTCGCCGCCCTTCTCGACGCGCTGGTCTACACTCGCAGCCGCAATGCCAAGCTCAAGCTGCTGGCCGACTATCTGCGCGATACACCCGATCCCGATCGCGGCTGGGCGCTCGCCGCGCTGACGG
>NZ_ALVC01000612.1:0-455 GCF_000293195.2 Sphingomonas sp. LH128 | reverse complement strand
TGTGCCTCCCGCTGCGTTCAGTTCCTCCGCCAGCGCTGCGAGCCGGTCGGTGCGGCGTGCGCCCAGCATCAGCTTCGCGCCGCGCGCCGCCAGGAGCCGCGCCGTGCCTTCGCCGATGCCGCTGCTGGCGCCGGTAATCGCGATGACCTTGTCCTCTATAGCCATGATAGTCACTCCTGTTCAGACGGACCGAAACATCGATCCGATGTTCCCCTAAATGGCGTTATCTGGTCGGAAGGAGGTAGAACGGTCATCCGGGATTATTGTACGATATTCCAGATTTCTAGCGCCGCGCTGGATCGGTCTCTATCAGCTGTGTAGGCTGATCACACCGATTGCTTTGAGAGAGACGCTGATGGCGCATCAAGAACTGGCTCAGCAGATTGCCCGATACGCCGAGCGAGACGGCATCATCGAGACGCCCATCGCTCGGCTCACGCTGGTCCGCTCGGGCC
>NZ_ALVC01000611.1:0-1052 GCF_000293195.2 Sphingomonas sp. LH128 | reverse complement strand
GGAGCGGGACATGGGGGAGCGCAGTGCGCGCTCGCCCTGCGCCAGAACGGGTTCACCGGAACCATCACCGTCATCGGCCGCGAGCCGGAGCATCCTTACGAGCGCCCGCCGCTCTCGAAGGAATACTTCGCGCGGGAGAAGAGCTTCGACCGCCTCTACATCCGCCCGCCGACGTTCTGGGCCGAGAAGGAGGTGACCTTCAGGCTCTCCACCGAAGTCACCAAGGTGGACGCCGAGGCGAAGGAACTGACGCTCTCGAACGGCACGACCTTCGGTTACGGCAAGCTGGTCTGGGCGACCGGAGGCGATCCGCGGCGCCTGTCGTGCGGCGGCGCAGAGCTGGCTGGCGTCCACGCCGTGCGCACCCGCGAGGACTGCGACACGCTGATGGCCGAGGTCGATGCGGGAACGCGCAACATTGTCGTCATCGGTGGCGGCTATATCGGCCTCGAGGCAGCGGCGGTGCTGTCGAAGATGGGGCTGAGCGTGGTCCTGCTCGAAGCCCTGCCGCGCTTGCTGGCGCGCGTCGCGGGTGAGGAACTGTCCGAGTTCTACCAGAAGGAACACCGCGATCACGGCGTCGATCTGCGCACCGGCGTTGCGGTCGAATGCCTCGAAGGCGACGGTCACCGGGTAACGGGCGTGAAACTGGTCGATGGCGAGGTGATCCCCGCCGAGGCGGTGATCGTCGGCATCGGCATCGTGCCCGCCGTCGGTCCGCTGATCCTCGCAGGTGCCTCTGGGGCGAACGGCGTGGACGTGGACGAGTTCTGCCGCACCTCGCTGCCGGACGTCTACGCGATTGGCGACTGTGCGGCTTTCGCCTGCGACTACGCGGGCGGCACGGTGATGCGGGTGGAATCGGTGCAGAACGCCAACGATATGGCGACGTGCGTGGCCAAGGCGATCTGCGGGGACGAAAAGCCCTACAAGGCGTTCCCGTGGTTCTGGTCGAACCAGTATGATCTCAAGCTGCAGACGGCCGGGATCAACATGGGCTTCGACCAGACGGTGACGCGCGGCGACGTCGAGGGGCGCAGCTTCTCGGTGGT
>NZ_ALVC01000610.1:0-340 GCF_000293195.2 Sphingomonas sp. LH128 | reverse complement strand
CGCCATCCCGAGATGATCGACACTTCCACCTCGCACATCGGCTTCCGCTGCGTTCGCCGTGGCCGGCCTGTCGATGCAGCCGTTACTTGATTGCCGGCCCTTAGCTCGACTTTGTACGTTTTTGGTCAGGTCCAGGTCCAGAAGATGCTGTTTTCAGCAACGTGGTCGAGTGCTTGATCGAGGGGCAAGACGCATCCGCCCATATCATCGATATTTTCCCATTTTCGCTGGTGTGACCAGTAGCCGAGCCTGACTTCGTCACGCGTGCCGACAGGCTTGAGGCGGGCGATCGGTGCCTCGGTTGCCAGCAGATAGAGATGGTAAGCGCCTTTGTTCTCAT
>NZ_ALVC01000609.1:0-564 GCF_000293195.2 Sphingomonas sp. LH128 | reverse complement strand
AGCGGCACAAGGCCCAGCTGGCCAGTGATCGCACCTCGTGCCGCTCGGCCAATGCCAATCAGATGCGCCTGATCCTGCACACTGCCGCCTACTGGCTGCTATGGCGCATCCAGCAGGTGATGCCCAGGACCACTGCTCTGGCAAGCGCCGAGTTTACAACCTTGCGCCTGCGGCTGCTCAAGGTCGCTGCGCGCGTCGTAGAAAGTGCTAGCCGCATCCGCATTGCCTTCGCTTCGGCCTGTCCGGATGCCGACCTGTTCCGCGCCCTCGTTCTTCGGCTCAAGCCTGCGCCGACGTAGCCCATGCGGCAGCGCCGCAGAACTCCGAGCCCAGCCCTTCAACCCGAAAAGCCCATCAATCCGATCGCGGTGAAACAAACGCCAGCGATGCCGGTCGTCCGCGCAACACCGCCAGCGGCAGCAAATGCCCAGAGCGGGCCTGAAACCGAGCGTCGTGAATAAGAGAGGTTAAGAGCCTTGATGGCGATGCTCTAGGGTGCAAACTCATAAATCGCGTTGAGTTGTCGGCCTTGGCGTGATTCAGGCGGCCTTCGGAAACGGAGGG
>NZ_ALVC01000608.1:0-712 GCF_000293195.2 Sphingomonas sp. LH128 | reverse complement strand
TCATCAGCCTGCTGCTGGATGAAGCCGGGTTCTTCGAATGGGCGGCGCTCCATGTCGCGCGCTGGGGCAAGGGCAACGGCCGCGTCCTGTTCGCGCTGGTCGTGCTGCTCGGCGCGGCGGTATCGTCCCTGTTCGCCAATGATGGCGCGGCTTTGATCCTGACCCCTATCGTTATCGCGATGCTGCGCGCGCTGGGTTATGGCGACAAGGCGACGCTGGCATTCGTGATGGCAGCGGGCTTCATCGCGGACACCGCCAGTCTGCCGCTGGTCGTCTCGAACCTCGTCAACATCGTATCGGGCGACTTCTTCAAGCTTGGCTTCGGCGAATATGCGAGCGTGATGGTGCCGGTGGATCTGGCAGCGATCGCCGCCACGCTCGGCGCGCTGATGCTGTTCTTCCGGCGCGACATACCGGCAGACTACGATGTCGCCGCGCTGCGGGCGCCGGAGGCGGCGATCCGGGACGCGGGGACCTTCCGTGCAGGTTGGATCGTCCTCGTGCTTCTTCTCGTGGGCTTCTTCCTGCTCGATCCGCTGGGCGTGCCGGTCAGCGCGGTTGCCGCTGCCGGCGCAATCCTGCTGCTCGCAATCGCGGCGAGGGGGGATGTGATCGAAACCCGCAAGGTGCTGCGTGGCGCACCGTGGCAGGTCGTCATCTTCTCGCTTGGCATGTATCTCGTGGTCTATGGCCTGCGAAATGCAGGACTGAC
>NZ_ALVC01000607.1:0-312 GCF_000293195.2 Sphingomonas sp. LH128 | reverse complement strand
CGCGCAGGTACATGCGCACGGGATCATCCGTGCTGCCCAGGCTCTCCGCTTTTTTCGGCTTCGGCCCGCGGCTTTCGAAAACTGCCCCGTCGTCGGCGCCCCCGATATCATCATCGGCTACGTCATCGCCCACATCGTTGCCAGGCGCCTGATCGTCGTCGCTCTCATCCTCGCGCGATAAGGCGCCCCCGGCGGGCGTATCGTCGGAATCCGGGTCATCTTCGTTCTCGACGATCCTGATACCCATCTCCGACATCGCCGCCATGACGTCCTCGATCTGGTCTGCGGTCATCTGATCCTGCGGCAGGGCAA
>NZ_ALVC01000606.1:0-219 GCF_000293195.2 Sphingomonas sp. LH128 | reverse complement strand
GATGACCCGGATTCCGACGATACGCCCGCCGGGGGCGCCTTATCGCGTGAGGATGAGAGCGACGACGATCAGGCGCCCGGTAACGATGTGGGCGACGATGCAGCCGATGATGATGTAGGGGGCGTCGACGACGGGGCAGTTTTCGAAAGCCGCGGGCCGAAGCCGAAAAAAGCGGAGAGCCTGGGCAGCACGGATGATCCCGTGCGCATGTACCTGCGC
>NZ_ALVC01000605.1:0-426 GCF_000293195.2 Sphingomonas sp. LH128 | reverse complement strand
TTACTTCATATCCACCAAAACCCACGCCTCCCTGCGGGCTTCAGCGCTTTTCACAGACGACCAGATGTTCATTTCGTTCTCCCTTCGTTTATGTTCTTCGGACACGGATCATCGCCATCCCGGCGCAGGCCGGGATCGCTGGCAGTCTTGAGGTGAGAGCCGGCCTGCGCCGGGATGACGGCCTAGCGCCGCCCCTCGAGGTAATCGTTCAGCACTTCATGGAAGAAGCGCACCCGCGTCTCCTGCGCGGCCAGATAGGCGTCGGTGTACCCGCGAGAATACATGCCCTTCTGCTGGCCTTCCGCCAGAAGCATGTCCTGATAGACGATCTGGTCCTTGATCTCGGGCACGCCGCGGCCGTTGTCGAAGGCGCGGTGCTGCATCTCGGCCTCGCGCAGCGGCTGGGGACCGGCCATGATCGATTCC
>NZ_ALVC01000604.1:0-224 GCF_000293195.2 Sphingomonas sp. LH128 | reverse complement strand
CGCAATGACGGGTATGCAGCTTGAGGCGCCGGCCGGGATGGTCCGTATTCCCGGCGGTACGTTCGCGATGGGATCGGAAACCTTCTATCCCGAGGAAGCGCCCGTGCGCCGCGTTTCGGTCGATGGGTTCTGGATCGATGCCACGCCCGTCACCAACCGCCAGTACGCACGGTTCGTCGCGGCGACCGGCTATAGCACCGTCGCGGAAGTCGCGCCCGATCCCG
>NZ_ALVC01000603.1:0-281 GCF_000293195.2 Sphingomonas sp. LH128 | reverse complement strand
GGCGGTGCCGGGCGGTCGCGTTTACCCGGCACCTGTCGCGGCCATTAGCATTATCGTGTTCATGTTCAAGACGCCTGCGGCGCACATGGACAAATCGTCATAAATCTAACGGTATTTACAAGTCGATGTTACGCCTCTCGATTTCATCGAGCACGGCTTGTTCGAAATCCGTAAGGTTTTCACCGTCTTCGACTTTATCCCATTCATCGACCAACTGTTTGTCGGTCATCTGTTTCGGGTCCATCATCCGCGTTGCTCCTGCATCGACAGGGCGATCATCA
>NZ_ALVC01000602.1:0-265 GCF_000293195.2 Sphingomonas sp. LH128 | reverse complement strand
GCCCTTGGGTTGCCAGATGACGAGCGCGATCGTCGCGATGAAGATCAGAATTGCTGGCAGCATCAGGCGATACGCTGGCCCGAGGCGTCCACAACCTGTTCGCCATCTTCTTTCGCGAATGCGCCGAGCTGGCCTGTCGGCAGCAGATCAAGCACGGCTTCAGAAGGACGGCAGAGTTTTACACCGAGCGGAGACACAACGAGGGGGCGGTTGATGAGGATCGGATGCGCCATCATCGCGTCCACCAGCGCGTCGTCCGACAGCG
>NZ_ALVC01000601.1:0-265 GCF_000293195.2 Sphingomonas sp. LH128 | reverse complement strand
CGCTGTCGGACGACGCGCTGGTGGACGCGATGATGGCGCATCCGATCCTCATCAGCCGCCCCCTCGTTGTGTCACCGCTCGGGGTAAAGCTCTGCCGTCCTTCCGAAGCGGTGCTTGATCTGCTGCCGACAGGCCAGCTTGGCGCATTCGCGAAAGAAGATGGCGAACAGGTGGTAGACGCGTCGGGCCAGCGTATCGCCTGATGCTTCCAGCAATTCTGATCTTCATCGCGACGATCGCGCTCGTCATCTGGCAACCCAAGGGC
>NZ_ALVC01000600.1:0-577 GCF_000293195.2 Sphingomonas sp. LH128 | reverse complement strand
TGACCCACCCGATCGCGGTTGAGCGCGATGGCGCCGTGCGTGTCGTCATGTTGTCGACTGCGGAATACGAGCGCCTGGCGCGTCTCGATCACATCGCGCTTGCTCCCAAAGAACTGAGCGAAGCGGCATTCAATGCCATCGCTAATGCCCAGCCTGTCGCCGAGCCTGACGGTTCCGACAAACTCATGGACTGAGCCGCGCCCTAATGAGTGCTCGAGCATCAACGCCTCGATCAGCGAAGCCGCATCAGACCGAGCTAACCCAACGCGCCTTGCCCAAGGCCGGATGAAATGAAGGCGGTGCCGGGCGGTCGCGTTTACCCGGCACCTGTCGCGGCCATTAGCATTATCGTGTCCATGTTCAAGATGCCTGCGGTGCACTTGGACGAGTCGTCTTAAATCTAACGATATTTTACAAGTCGATGTTACGCCTCTCGATTTCATCGAGCACGGCCTGTTCGAAATCTGTAAGGTTTTCACCGTCTTCGACTTTATCCCATTCATCGACCAACTGTTTGTCGGTCATCTGTTTCGGGTCCATCATCCGCGTTGCTCCTGCATCGACAGGGCGATCATCA
>NZ_ALVC01000599.1:0-3878 GCF_000293195.2 Sphingomonas sp. LH128 | reverse complement strand
GATCCAGAAATGTTCGAAGCGGTCGACGACGCCGAGATGGATTGGGTATCCTGGTGACCGGCCCGATAGCCGACGATGTCTTAATCGCGCTGGCTCAGCACCGCTTCGACCAAGCCGATAGGGCCGACGCCACGCAGGAGGACTGCCGCCAGCTGCGCGGCATTTTTCCCGCCGTTCTGCAGCGCCTGCGGGAGAAGGTGGAGATCACGCGCGATCTTGTCTGCATCGAGGGCAACGACCTGTCTGATGCGGCGAGGCTCGCACCGCCAGCCAACACCGAGCCGAAGCAGGACGATCAACTGCAGCTATCCCTTACCCATTTTTGAGCCTCCGCCGATCGGCGCGTGAGCCACGTAAACCAAGCGGATCTCCAAGACGTTCCTATCCTGAGGAACAAGTCATGGTTGACGTGAAAACCTGGGCCCGGCGCACGTTCCGCAAGCTAGCGCTGGGCCACTTTATCGGGATCGAGACCATCAAGGTTTGGATACTGCGTAGGGGGAGAATATTTTCAGGTCGCAGCAACCGTTCTTGCCGGTCTGCCTTTATCACATACCCTCATCCTGGTTGACCTAACCCGCAACTGGAGATTCCCTGGGGCCTGGTCGCGGGATGTATCTTCTACACCGGCCAGGCCTCATTTTTCCGTCACCTTGATGAAGGGTGACGATGCACGAATTGGGAACGGGAGGATTGCTTGATAACTGGACGTCCGATTATGGAGCGCGCTTTCGAGATCGCTCGAGGAGGCAGCTGTAAGAACCTGCAAAGCCTGGCTATCGCACTTGCGAAAGAGGGCTTCACCAATGTCGATTCTCATTTGGAGGGACCGTCTCTGCGAAAACAGCTGGGCGCACTGATGCGAGCCTCCTAAATCAAATGGGTGGGCTGCCAGTCCTCACCCGCATATCCGAGAGTCGGCCCTCTTGAACGTGGAAACGTTCCGATCCATCTGGCTGGCATAAGTCCGAAACATGTGAGCCGAAGAGACGATGACGACCGAGACGTTTGCCGCCCCTGAGACCCGCGCCTTCGAGGCCGATGTTTCCAAGCTCCTGCACATGATGGTCCATTCGGTCTATTCGGACCGGGACGTGTTCCTGCGCGAGCTTATCTCCAACGCTGCCGATGCCTGCGAGAAGCTGCGCTACGAAGCGATCTCCCGGCCCGAACTGCTTGGCGACGACGCCCAGCCGCGCATCACCGTGACGCTAGACAAGGAGGCCGGAACCCTCACCGTCACGGACAATGGCATCGGGATGTCCGCGATCGACATGGCCGAGACCCTGGGCACCATTGCCCGGTCGGGGACGAAGGCGTTCATGGACAGGCTCGCCGCCGACAAGAACGGCGAGGGACAGCAGCTCATCGGCCAGTTCGGCGTGGGCTTCTACTCGGCCTTCATGGTCGCGGGCAAAGTCGAGGTCGTCTCCCGCCGCGCGGGTGAGGACGAGGCGGCGAGCTGGGCATCCGATGGTTCGGGCACTTACACCATAGCTCCGGTCGATCCCGCTGCCGCCCCCTTGCGGGGAACGAGGGTAACGCTGACCTTGCTCGACGAAGCGAAAAGCTATGCCGAGCTCTACACTGTCGAACGGATCGTCAAGGCTCAGTCGGGCCACGTCCCGGTGCCGATATTCGTGGAGGAAACCGGGAGCGAGGAAGAAGCTCGGCAGCTTGCCGACGGCGCGGCGCTGTGGGCCAGGTCGAAGTCGGACATCAGCGAGGATGAGTATGCCGACTTCTATCGCAGCGTGGCGGGGCAGTTCGACAAGCCGGCGATGACGCTGCACTACCGGGCCGAAGGGCGGCACGAGTATTCGGTGCTGACCTTCATCCCGGAGAGCAAGCCTTTCGACCTCTTCGACCCCGACCGCAATGGCCGCATCAAACTCTATGTGCGAAGGGTTTTCATCACCGACGAAGCGGAGATCCTCCCGCGCTATCTGCGATTTGTGCGCGGCCTCGTCGATTCCGCGGACCTCCCGCTCAACATGTCGCGCGAGATGATCCAGGAAAGCCCCGTGCTGTCGGCCATCCAGAAAGGCGTGAGCAATCGCATCCTCTCGGAACTCGACAAGCTGTCGGAGAGTGACGCCGATCGCTACGCGGCGATCTGGGACAATTTCGGGGCAGTGCTCAAGGAAGGGCTTTACGAAGATTACGAGCGGCGCGCGCAGTTGCTTGGGCTTGCTCGCTTCAAGACGACGGCATCGAACGGCGAGTGGCGCTCGCTCAAGGATTATGTAGCGGGGCTCAAGGAAAATCAGACTGCGATCTTCTATGCTACCGGCGATGACCTCGATAGGATCGCGACGTCTCCCCAGCTCGAAGGGTTCAAGGCACGGGGCATCGAGGTCTTGCTGCTGCCCGACCAGGTCGACAATTTCTGGACGACGATGGGCGTCGATTATGAAGGCAAACCCTTCAAGTCGGTGACGCAGGGCTCCAGCGACCTCAGCCTGATCCCTTTGGCAGAGGAGAGCGCAGATACATCGAACGCGGCAGAGGATGTCAGCGGGTTCATCGCCTTTGCCAAGGAGGTGCTGGCGGATCACGTCTCCGACGTCCGTATCTCCGACCGTTTGACCACCAGCGCCGTGTGCATCGTGGCGCCGGACAACGCCATGGATCTTCAGCTTGAGAAGATGCTGGCCGCCGCCGGCCGTGCGCCCGAACGCGAAAAGCCGGTGCTGGAAGTGAATGCGCGCCATGGGCTGATCGCCAGGTTGGACCAGTCGACGGCGAGCGAGGATGAGCGGCGGGACATCGCATTCCTGTTGTTCGACGAGGCGCGTATCGCTGAGGGAGAAGCTCCCGCGGACCCCCGTGCCTTCGCGCAGCGGCTCGAACGCCTGATAGCCAAGACGCTGGGCTAATGCAGGACAGGGGGGAGCCGACGGGCCCCCCTCGTCTTTCGCGGCTCCCAGGACGTTGCATGTTGTCCATCATCCCGACGATGTCGTCCCGGCGATAGGCCAAGGCACCTTCGGCCGCGACATGCGGATCGTGCGCCGGGCGCGCAGATGCCTCAGCAGTTCCTTCTTCAGAACCCCGCGCGCCTGCATATACAGGCTTCTGTAGATGGTCTCGTGCGACACCTGTTTATGCGGCTCCTCGGGAAAGCTGCGCCTGAGCCACCCCGCAATCTGTTCCGGTGACCATTTGCGGCGCAACTTGACTGTTACTGCCTGTGCCGGCGATGGCGAGCAAGCCAGCTTGCAGGGCTTGGGCCGCAAGGCGCGGTCCCATGCCGCCTGATCGGATATGGTCGCCCGATACCGCGCAACGCCGCCATTACGCCTGACTTCGCGACTGATTGTCGAGGGCGAGCGGCCCAGTCGCCGTGCTATCGCACGCAAGGGTTCGCAGACGCTCAGGCCAAGCGATATCTCCTCGCGCTCGGCAAGGCTCAGCGCACGACTGCCGCGCTTGCAAGCGGCAGGCCGGATGCCGCCTGTCGGCGAAATCACCGAAAGTACCGACGATTACTCTCGATCAAACCTTCGTCCGATCGAACTCATCGACTCCCCGCGCTGCCAGCGATCCCATATCTCTGCTCGCTGACTGGCCGTGTAATAGATCCGACGACGCTGCTTCATTGCGACACTCCATCTTCCGCAAAAAATTAAAGTGTTGCCTCCACCCGTTGAACCCACCTCCGCGATGCCCTCATGGTGCGAAGCCCAACACCGTGTTCAAGCCCGCCGTGCTTGTCGCCGTGCGCGAAGGCCAGCGGCTCGTTGCCCTGCAGCGGATCTTCCTAGATCCCGAAACCGCGCGCTACACCGGCAAGGCCACCATCGGTTCGCTCGGCATGTGCGCATGGCGTGGGGGCGGTACCGGTCCCACCATCGGCCTTGCCGAAGGCTTCGAGA
>NZ_ALVC01000598.1:0-215 GCF_000293195.2 Sphingomonas sp. LH128 | reverse complement strand
AAGTGGCGCGAGTGACGGGGCTCGAACCCGCGACCTCCGGCGTGACAGGCCGGCACTCTAACCAACTGAGCTACACCCGCGCAGCAATGTATGTGAGGTTTTTAGACTACCTCAAGTCACTGGATTACCAGTATTTTTCCCAAGTGGCGCGAGTGACGGGGCTCGAACCCGCGACCTCCGGCGTGACAGGCCGGCACTCTAACCAACTGAGCTAC
>NZ_ALVC01000597.1:0-238 GCF_000293195.2 Sphingomonas sp. LH128 | reverse complement strand
CGCGTTCCTGAAACGCTACGCGGTTTTCAATTCGGAGCAGATCGACGGCATCTAAGCGCAATATCCTATGCCCGAACCGATCATCACCACCAATCCCCACGACCGGGACGCCGAGCTTGATACGCTCTTTGGCCGGGTACCCGTCACCGTTCGCCATCATGGTTCGCAGCCCTATCATCAGCCGAGCGGCGATCATGTCGTCATGCCAGCATTCGCCGACTTCCATACCAGCGATGAC
>NZ_ALVC01000596.1:0-709 GCF_000293195.2 Sphingomonas sp. LH128 | reverse complement strand
CGCGATCCCACCAGTGTGTCGCTCCGCAGGCGCCGGAGACGTCTCCACCCGGATAAACGCCGACGGATCCGGCAACTGCCCCGTGCTCCGCTGCCCGTTCGCACTCTGCCGCTCCTGATACTTCCTGACCCATTTGCGCAGTTGGTTGGCGTTGACACCATGCTCCAGCGCAAGCCTCGCCACCGATATGCCCGGCTCGAGGCACGCCTCGATCAACCGTGCCTTCCCCGCCCGACCATAATAGCGCCGGCCGTTACTCGTCACCCTTACAACCTCGAGCCCATAGGGGCCCATCGGTGCCAACTCCATGTGTCCACCTCTTCCTTGGTGGACACATGGAGTTGGCACCGCGTCACTCAACCGAACAGGTGCGCGGAATTTCGCGCTTACGGAATGGTGGCCGGGATGACCCCGGAATCCGCAACCCAACCGGGCTTGCCGCTGAAGCGCGGTCGCGGCTGCGCGGCGACTGACAGGATGCGAGCGTAGCGACAATCAAGATGAGAATCGGTTGTTGGGGTGTCGGTGAAGGGCGGAGGGCGTAGCCCGAAGCCCGTAGCCGAGACCCCAACAACCGATGGCCCTTTAATGGAGGAGCCGCAGATCGTCGGGGCCGACCCAATATTCATTGGCATATCCAGATTGGAGGGAGATGCCGTGAGTGCCGGGTTGCCAAGTCAACGATCATCAAATGAGGCTTTTCATGAAA
>NZ_ALVC01000595.1:0-310 GCF_000293195.2 Sphingomonas sp. LH128 | reverse complement strand
CCCACCCCGCTGCGACTAGGCAGCAAGCTGCCAAGTCTCGCTCCCCTCCCGCTTGCGGGAGGGGCTGGGGGTGGGCCTTCTTCTTCTCTTAGCGCCTGACGTCGCCGCCCGAAGCCGAGAAGGCTTCCAGCTCCGCCGGTCCGACCAGACACATGTCGCCGGGCACGGTATGCTTGAGCACGGTGTAGGCCAGCCCCGCCTGCGCGGTGGCGACGAGGTCCGCGCCCTGCAGCCACTTGTGCAGCACGCCCGCCGCAAAGGCGTCGCCGGTGCCGATGCGGTCGACGATGCCGGTGACATCGACCTCGCT
>NZ_ALVC01000594.1:0-216 GCF_000293195.2 Sphingomonas sp. LH128 | reverse complement strand
CAGGGCGGCCAGCAGGTCGGGCTGACCTCCAAGGCGATCGACGGCACCAAGGTTTCGGCGACCGCCCTCGACGTGACCGACGCCACGAAGGCGGCGACCACGCTTACCAACGTCGATGCCGCGCTGTCGGACGTCAACGCCACCCGCGCCTCGCTGGGTGCCGGCCAGAACCGCCTCGAATCGGCGATCAACAACCTGACCAACACCACCACCAAC
>NZ_ALVC01000593.1:0-546 GCF_000293195.2 Sphingomonas sp. LH128 | reverse complement strand
GCGGCGGGCCTCGCCATCTCGACCTCGATGACCTCGCAGATCCGCGGCATGAGCCAGGGCATCCGCAACGCCAACGACGGCATCTCGCTGGCGCAGACCGCCGAAGGCACGCTGTCGGAAGTCGGCAACATGCTGCAGCGCGTGCGCGAACTGGCGATCCAGTCGGCCTCGGGCACTTACCAGACCTCGGACCGCGCGGCGATGCAGCAGGAAGTCTCGGCGCTGACCACGCAGATCAACGACAGCTTCACGCAGGCCAAGTTCAACGGCAACACGCTGATCTCGACCACCGCGGGCGCCGACCTCACCTTCAACATCCAGACCGGCTCGCAGGGCGGCCAGCAGGTCGTGCTGACCTCCAAGGCGATCGACGGCACCAAGGTCTCGGCGACTGCCCTCGACGTGACCGATGCGACCAAGGCGGCGACCACGCTCACCAACGTCGATGCGGCGCTGTCGGACGTCAACGCCACCCGCGCCTCGCTCGGTGCCGGCCAGAACCGCCTCGAATCGGCGATCAACAACCTGACCAACACCACCACCAAC
>NZ_ALVC01000592.1:0-282 GCF_000293195.2 Sphingomonas sp. LH128 | reverse complement strand
GTGAACTGGTCGGCTATGCCTGGGACATTGCACGTCGGGTGTCACCGGCGGTGGCTGGCTGATCGACGTACAACGATCGCGAGAGGAGGCGCCAGCGCACCAGCTGCATAGCCTTGGCTGGCGTGCCGCGGGCACCCGACTGTGATGGGCAATCCACGGTATACGGTGGGGCAGGTTCGTCCGACGCCCGAACTTAGACGGAGGATAGGCCCAGCGACGGATACGGGTAGTGCGGTAACCAACCCGCGGATGAGAGCATGATCAATCGTCGTCGATCAGGCG
>NZ_ALVC01000591.1:0-466 GCF_000293195.2 Sphingomonas sp. LH128 | reverse complement strand
GCGCGCGCTGCCGAAAGTAGGCAGCGTCTATCTGGTCGAACACGATCATCTCTCCTTGCGAACGCCTTTGGCGTTTCGAGCCGAGTCTCTACCAGTGATTCGCGACAAAATCCCGACATTCAACCGATAATTGAATTACTTCGCCATGAATTGTCGATGTAACCAATTACATACTTTGATCTCGTCCTGAAATCTCAGCGGAAGGATTATAATATTACCTCGCATATGCATTGGCCATGCTGCGAAAGGTGATGGACCACCGCGGCATTTCCATCTCGGCGATACTGTGCTCCCAATCGTATCGAGCACCCCCGCTCATGTGATATCCTGCACCTGGTTCCAGAGGCATTGAGGCCCGCGCGAAGCCTTCGCCGCGCCGTTGCCGGAAGCGCATCGTCGCGGGCTCTCCGAGCGATATGCCGATGATGTGCTCGTAGACCGGGCGATCCCTGTGCCAGCCGATGCC
>NZ_ALVC01000590.1:0-844 GCF_000293195.2 Sphingomonas sp. LH128 | reverse complement strand
CATCTCCCGCAGCATTTTCTGCAGGAGAACGGGGTCTGTGGGGAGGCGATCAAGGTCGAACCGCATGCCCCGGACTATAGCGCAAGCCGCGATCCCATCCTACATAAAACGGCAGTTTCCTGCGGTTTCATCGCTCAAGCGAGTGTCGGAACGGGCACCTCGTCGTGAACAATCGCCTGCCGCCAATCCAGTCCCTCGATCAGCATCGCCAACTGTGCAGCCGAGAGCCGGGCGGCCGCCCCATCCTGAGTTCTGGGCCACACGAACTTTCCGCGCTCGAGACGTTTCGCATAGAGGCAAAGCCCCGATCCGTCCCAGACCAGGGCCTTCAATCTATCGCCTCGTTTTCCGCGGAACAGGAACACCGCGCCAGAGAAGGGATCGAGCTGGAGAATATTGCGCACCTGCGCGGACAAGCCATCGAAGCCTTTTCGCATGTCGCACGGCGCCAACGACAGATAGATCTTCGCCGATGGCGGCAGCGTCAGGCTCAACGTTCAAGCTCCCCGATAACCTCGAGCGCCAATCTCAACGCTTCTCTGTCGACCAACCTGTCGATCGACACCATGAAGTCACCGCCGCGCCGGATCTCAATCCGGCCAATCTCAGGTGCTGTCCCCTGCGGCTCGGCGGCCAACTCAACCGGCACGAACCCGGCCATCGCGCCGCGGAGCAATTGCTTACGCCAAGTGTAAAGCTGACCGGTCCCGATCCCGTACCGACGCGCGACCACGGCCATGATGGCACCCGGCTGAGTGGTCTCCTTCAGGATCGCCAGCTTCTCTTCGTCGCTCCAGTGCCGGCGCCGTTCCACTCGAACGACCGCTCCGCCATCTCGGCGTGC
>NZ_ALVC01000589.1:0-3608 GCF_000293195.2 Sphingomonas sp. LH128 | reverse complement strand
TTCGCTGGGATGACGATGTCGTTCGTGCAGCGGGGTCACGCAAAAATACCCGCTGGCGAGTGCGGGCCATTACGCCGGGGAAATCAACGCATCCGAAGTGAACATCGGGTCGGCGTCGGGAGCGTCCTCACCGGGACGCGGGGGTTTGTGTTCCACCTGCTCTGGCGAGCGGCCGGGTAGCGGTGGTCAGCCCGGCTCGACCTGTATTCCATCGGAAAGTCCCATGTAGCCGTCGTTAGGGTTCGCGTCGTTATCGGCCGATGGTTGTCCGGCGGGGACATCCGGTGTCCTGACGTCTATCTCAGGAGCGGGCGGATGACGCTTTCCGGGAACTCAGGGACAGTCCGGGTCTTCGTTTGGGCGCGTGGTTTGCGTGATCACGGCTTGAAACCGCATCCCGGCCCACGACGCCGACCCGATACACCGAAGCAATGTGATCTGCATTGCTCCGGATGTTGGGCCATATAACCTATTTGGCGAAAAATGTCAATCCTCAACCGCCTCGCCGCGCCCCTTGAAGCCCTTGGCGATGACATACCACTCGGACGAATCCTTGCGGCTGGCGGGCGGCTTGGCGTGCTTGACACTGGTAAAGTGCTTCTTGAGCAGCGCGAGAAGCTGCGTGTCCGTCCCCCCGGCCAGCACCTTGGCCAGGAACGTCCCGCCGGGTGCCAGGTACTGGATGGCGAAGTCCGCCGCCGTTTCAACCAGGCCCATGGTGCGCAGATGGTCGGTCTGCTTGTGCCCCACGGTGTTCGCCGCCATGTCCGACAACACGAGGTCCGGCGCTCCCTCCAGCGCCGCGTCGAGCGCCGCCGGGGCTGCGTCGGCCATGAAATCCATCTCGAAGATGGTGACCCCCTCGATCGGGTCGGTGGGCAGGAGGTCGATGCCGACGATCTTCGCCTTGGGCCGCTTCAGGCGCAGCACCTGGCTCCACCCTCCCGGTGCGATACCGAGATCGACGGCGCGCTCCACGCCCTTGAACAGCTCGAATTTCTCATCGAGTTCCAGCAGCTTGTAGGCGGCGCGGCTGCGATAGCCGTCGGCCTTGGCCTTCTTCACGTAAGGGTCGTTGAGCTGACGCGTCAGCCAGCGCGCCGAACTGGTCGAGCGCTTCTTGGCGGTCTTGAGCCGCTCGCCGGGATCGCGGCCGGAGCGGCTCATCGAGCGTGGACTGCGTTACGGATGGTGTCGGTCATGTTTCTAATTCCAGTTGCCGGACCCGGCGAGTGCGAGGCGATCAGGCTGCGCAAAATGCCTTCGCGGATGCCGCGGTCGGCAACCCCAAGCCGCGCGGCCGGCCAGAGGTCGAGGATCGCTTCGAGGATGGCGCAGCCGGCGACCACGAGGTCCGCCCGCTCACGCCCGATGCAGTTGAGCTCGCGCCGCTCCTCGATCGCCATGGAGGACAGGCGCGTGCTGATCCCGCGCATCGATTCGGCGGGCACGATCAGCCCGTCGACCATGCGCCGGTCGTATTGCGGCAGTTCGAGATGCAGGCTGGCGAGCGTGGTGACGGTGCCACTGGTGCCGAGCAGGCGCAGCGGCCCCTCCTGGCTGGCGCTCTCGCGCGCCGGACCGACGCGCTTGGAGAACGCGGAGAAGCTCTCCGCCACCAGGCTGTGCATGTGGCGATACCGTTCGAGGCGTTCGGCCTGCGTCGTGCCTTCCGGCCCGCAGCTTTCGGTGAGCGAGACGACGCCCCAGGGCACGCTCTGCCAGTCGAGGATGCGCGGAACGGTGCCGGTGCTCTCGATCAGCACCAGTTCGGTCGAGCCGCCGCCGATATCGAAGATCATCGCCGGACCGAAGCCGTCCTCCAGCAGCACGTGGCAGCCCAGCACCGCCAGGCGCGCTTCTTCACGCGCGGAGATGATGTCGAGATGGATGCCGGTTTCCTCCCGCACCCGTTCGATGAATTCCGGCCCGTTGGTCGCGCGGCGGCACGCCTCCGTGGCGACCGAGCGTGCGAGATAGACGTTGCGGCGCATCAGCTTGTCCGCGCAGACCCGCAGTGCGGCCAGCGTGCGCTCCATCGCCGCGTCGGACAGGCGCCCGGACTGCGCGATGCCCTCGCCGAGCCGCACGACGCGGCTGAAGGCATCGATCACCGTGAAATTCTCGCCCGAGGGCCGCGCGATGAGCAGGCGGCAGTTGTTCGTGCCGAGATCGATCGCCGCATAGGCCTGGCGCCCCGAACCCTGCCCCCCGGGCTGCCCCACGGGGACGGCCATCGAAGGGGCGGCCATCGAAGAAACCGGACGAACCGGCTGCGTCGGCGCCTGTGCGGGCGGTGCGGCTGTCTTTTCTACGCGCGGCGCCTTGGCTGCCTCGGGTTTGGTAGCGCTGCCTTTCGTGCGCGCCTTCCCCTTGGCTTTCGTGCCGGACGGCTGAGGGCTGGACTGGGAACTTGCAGACGCCTTCGCCTTGCCCCTTCTACCCTTGCGCCGCCGCGACGGACGACCCGTCACCTTGGCTGTTCCGGACACTTCGACTTTGGCAACCGGCGGATCGTGGTCCGCCATAAATTCGATACTCGTTCTAATGTCTTCCCGCCGATCGGGCGGGCACCTGAAAGCGATGCTAACGCCCCGCGCGCCAACCGGCAAGGGCAGCGGTTTTTTAGTGCATCAAGGTGCTTGACCCGAATCACGACCGCCGCTAGTGGGACGCCTCCCGATGCCCCGTCGTCTAATGGTAAGACTACGGATTCTGATTCCGTCTATCGAGGTTCGAATCCTCGCGGGGCATCCAATCTCTCCATACATCCATGAAACGAACTTGGCCCGCTGCGACGAATGACGTCCGCGCCGAGTGTCGCTGCTGGCTCTCGTACCCGCTTTGCAGGATCTGCCAGCTACTGTGCGGCGTCGAGGGCGAGCCTATGACGGCTTTGCGCTGATACGGCTGCTCGTTCTCCCGCTCAAGCGATGATGGGCGCGCGTGGATCAACAGTCGGCTTATGCCGGCAATCGTCTCGGCCATGCCTGGCATAAGCTGGCGATGGCGACACAGAGGCGGGACAGGTCCTCCGAAGGCGGTCTCACTGCCTGCGATTTCTGCCTTTGCGGGGATGGCGGGAAGGTACGCCCGCTCCTCATCTTAGAGACGCTGGCGCACGCCCCTGCACTGCCTTTAGCGAGCGGCGCGCGCGTTGTGCTGCTCAGAAAATGTTGTGTTGTAAAACGGACCTGACGCGGACACGGCGCTGCGAGGAGCTGGGCTCTTGTCGTCTAGGTTGTTGTAATGTTTGGTTGCGGGGGTAGGATTTGAACCTACGACCTTCAGGTTATGAGCCTGACGAGCTACCGGGCTGCTCCACCCCGCGTCACCATATGGGGCTGGTTTTCAGCCCGGGAGTGTTTTTTTGTCCATTCCGGCGTTGCCGGCGTGGAGGGGCGGGGTTCTCCATCCCGCCTGGCGGCTGCGTCTTTTGGGGACGCAAAAAGGGGGCTTTTGGCCCCCTTGTTTCGTTTGTCATTGTGATGGGTTTTTTATCTAGCGTTTGTGCGCCGGCTTCAATGCCTGGCGACGTCCTACTCTTCCGGGGCTTGAGCCACAGTACCATTGGCGCTGTCAGGTTTCACGGCCGAGTTCGAGATGGG
>NZ_ALVC01000588.1:0-213 GCF_000293195.2 Sphingomonas sp. LH128 | reverse complement strand
CTGGGAGGCGTCGTGGATGCGCAGGACATCATCCTGCCAGGTCACCGTCACCGCGTGCAGCTCGATCGCATTGTGATTGTGGCGCGGAGTGCGATAGGTCGCATCGACGCGCACGGCTGCTGTATCCAGCGCGGCTTTCGCCTTGCCCTTCTCGTCATGCAGCGGCTGGCCCATGAACATCGCGGGCCGGGCGTCAGGGCGGGCTTCGTCGAA
>NZ_ALVC01000587.1:0-590 GCF_000293195.2 Sphingomonas sp. LH128 | reverse complement strand
AGCATCAGGCTGTAGGTGACGGCGCTCGCCCGTGCGCCGTCCACGGTGTCGCAGAAAAGCCAGGATTTTCTTCCTGTTGCAAAAACCCTGATGTCGCGTTCGAGAAGATTGTTGTCGATCGGCATCCTGCCGTCTTCGACGTAGCGCGTCAGGTATTCCCACTGGTTGAGGGTGTAGGAGACCGCATCGCCAAGCTTGGTGTCGGGCACAACCTTGGGCGCGATGGCATCGAGCCACGCCTTGAGGGCATCCAGGACCGGGACGCTATGTTTCTGGCGGAAGCGGCGCATGTAGCTAGCCTGCGTTTCCCCCTCATCGGGTATTTCGTCCCGCGCCTGCCTTTCGATCCGGTAGAGCTGGTCGAAGAACTTGAGCGCCTGTGCGGGCGGCCCGCCTTGTTTCTTCCTCGCCTTGAGGGCGTCGGCAAAGCGCCGTCTGGCGTGGGCCATGCAGCCCAGATGCGTGGCGCCTTTCAATGTGCGCCAGGCCGTATAACCGTCGCTCATCAGGATACCGCGATAGTCGCCGAGGAAGGCCTGCGGATGTTCCTGCCCGCGACCGGGTTGATAGTCGAACAGCACGATCGGCTG
>NZ_ALVC01000586.1:0-1041 GCF_000293195.2 Sphingomonas sp. LH128 | reverse complement strand
GTCTGGAACCGTCCGGCCCCCATGCGCCAGAACATGGACGGCACCCGCCAGACCCGCCGCCGCCAGCGTGACGACAATTTCGGTGAAGGCAACGCAACCGAAGATGGCCGCATCGCACAGGGCGAAGAGGATCACGTCCCCGCGTTCTAATCCCCCGACGGGAAGGGAGAGGGTTGGACCCCCTCTCCCGACCCTATTCGCTATCCCCTGCCAAGGATGAGTAATCATGACCAAGGAAACGAACAGCCGCAGCTATAGCAGCTTTGCCGAACTGGCCAAGGCTATCGGCACCACACCCGCCGAACTGCGAAAGCAGTATCTGGACAAGGCGATTGCCGACACCATGAACGGCGAGCAGGAAGCCGGAACCGCAGCCACCCCCGACGAGATGGCAGCACTCGCACGACAGGCAGAGATTGCCGACATGATCGCGCAAGATTCGGTGCTCGACAGCTTCACCGAGGCATTCGGCGACGTGACCGCCCTTTCCATCCTCGACATGGGAGGCGAGCGGCAGGAACTGGACATGCCCTCCGCAGTCCACCACTTGCTCGCTAGATACAGGATGATGTTGAGAGCCTGATCGGAAAATAAGTTGAGTGGTATCAGCAGGTTAGCTTGACGCTTTGGCCTGTCATTGATTCATGGGTTTCGCCAAAAACTACCATGGATTCAACGATGTGGACCGATACCACTCGCGCCCTTCATGCGCGAAGAGGGCTAGCTTTGCCAAGCGATTTGACGGATGCCGAGTGGGCGCTGCTGGAGCCATTGCTTCCACCTGCGTCTCGTGTCGGACGGCCCCGCAAATGGCCATTACGACGCATCGTCGAGGCAATTCTGTACCTACTGCGCGGAGGCCTGCCATGGCGGATGCTGCCGCCTTGCTTTCCGCCGGTGTCGAGCGTGCGGCATTGGTTCTACTTGTGGCGAGACAACGGGCTGTGGCTGACGATAAACCACACCTTGTTGATGATGGCCCGAGAAGCTGATGGGCGAGAGGCTTCTCCCAGCGCTGGCGTGATCGACAGCCAGTCGGTC
>NZ_ALVC01000585.1:0-626 GCF_000293195.2 Sphingomonas sp. LH128 | reverse complement strand
ATTTCGCGCAGGTAATATGCCTTGGTGCGCCCGGTGGCGCTCGCGAGATGATCGAGGCGCTGCTCTACTTCGGGTGCGAGACGTACTGACGTCGCCATGGCATTGTCTCCGGATGAATACGTGTATTCAAACTATCACAAGATTGCTGCCACGTCACTCCGGCTCGATCGTGAAGCTCCAGCCATGGATATGGAGCATTTCGTTCTCACTGCGGTCGAAGGCGAGGAAGATGGAATCGAGGTCGGCACTGGGTTCGATCAGCAATTCTAGCGTGTGATGCGTGCTGCCTGCGACCACCGCGCGCGTATAGCCGGCTTCGCGGGCTTCGGCCTCGGTGTGGATCGGCGGCGGTGACGACTGGATGAAGGGCTTGGCGGCCAGCTGGGCGGGACCGTCGAAGGTGCCGAGAGTCTTCAGGCGATCGGTTTCCAGCTTCGCGCTAAGATCCTTGGGCAGATCGGCATAGTCAGCCGCAACCGCGATTGCGTCTGCAGCGGTTGGCAACTCTCCGGGGGCGCTGCCCTTCCAGATGTAGGTTGCCTCCTCGCCCTCGATGCGGGGATGTGGCTGCATGACCTGCACGAAAAATGTCGACAGGGGCCGGTCGTATCCGATGGCGACGCTGC
>NZ_ALVC01000584.1:0-626 GCF_000293195.2 Sphingomonas sp. LH128 | reverse complement strand
CCCTGAGCGCATCGACATCGGGCAGGCGCCCGCTGTCGAGTGCCTCATCGATCCGCCGGGCCAGCACGTCGACACAGTCGCCCCTGGCGGCGATATCGAGCAGCGCGACGGCATCGCGGCAGGCCTGCCGTCCGTCGAGCTGGGCATCGAAGGCTTGCCAGGCCCGCCGGTAGGCGTGATCGGGGAACAGGGCTTCGCGGTAGACGAGGTTGCGCAGTGCACCGGGCTTGCGGCGCAAGTTACCGATCATGTGCCGGAAATCGATGCTGTGCCCCCGGTGGGGATGACTGATCCGCACACGCGGCGTGGACATTACCCTGTCCGGACCGAGGAAGAGCTCGATGCGATCGTCAAAGAGATGCGCGTTGAGGCGCCGTCCGACGAGGCGGGAAGGCACCGAATAGGTAACCCGATCGATGCCGACGGTGCCGTTGCGGGTGACATCGACGGTGACCATGGCGAAATCGGTGGTTCGCCTTGCGGGCAGCGCCTTGAGTACCCTGCGTTCTGCATCGATGCGCGCGGCATGCCGTCGGTTCTGCCTGGCGACCTGGGCGTCAACGAACTCGCGCCAGGCCTCGATGCTGACGAAATCGCGGCTGCCCCGCCGGCGCAGGGCCTGATCG
>NZ_ALVC01000583.1:0-599 GCF_000293195.2 Sphingomonas sp. LH128 | reverse complement strand
GGGGAGGGGGACCATGCGAAGCATGGTGGAGGGGCACAGGCGGTTTATGTAAGGTCGTGGGGAAGCGCCCTGCGCTAGGGTGCCCCTCCACCACCCTTCGGGGAGGAACTTTGCAAACAAACCTCGTCATCCCAGCGAAAGCTGGGACCGCTGGCCGCGTAAAGCCCAACCCTCGTCAGGGCGTCTGAACGTTGGCTCGCCGTAACAGGCCAGCGATCCCAGCCTTTGCTGGGATGACGACGCCGTGTGTGCAGTTAGCGCACGCGGAAACGCCCGCTGGCGAGTGCGGGCCATTACGCCGGGGAAATCAACGCATCCGAAGTGAACATCGGGTCGGCGTCGGGAGCGTCCTCACCGGGACGCGGGGTTTTGTGTTCCGTGAAGCTCTGGCGAGCGGCCGGGTAACTCACGGTGCAGCCCGGCTCGACCTGTATTCCATCGGAAAGTCCCATGTGGCCGTCGTTAGGGTTCGCATCGTTATCGGCCGAAGGCTATCCGGGATGGCCGTCCCAAGTCCTGCCGTGTGTCGCAGGAACGTATGGACGGCGTTTCCGGTAGCGCAGAGACAGTCCGGGTCTTCGAACGGACGCGTGGTTTGC
>NZ_ALVC01000582.1:0-272 GCF_000293195.2 Sphingomonas sp. LH128 | reverse complement strand
GCCGCCTTGTACTTGATGCCTGGCGCAGCCTCGAGCAGCCGCGCTGTCTCCTCGATGCTCAAGATCACACGCAGCTTGGGCATGTAGCGAACAACGACGAGCCCCAGCGCCATCTCCGGGCGCTTCAGGGTGATCCCGAACAGGAACCGCAGTGCCGACACGGCTCCATTAATCGTGGCCGGCCCCACGGCGCGCTCGTGCTGGTCAACCTGATAACGCCGCAGGTCTTCCATTGTGGCCGTATCCGGCGGACGGCCCAGGAACGCGGCGAA
>NZ_ALVC01000581.1:0-272 GCF_000293195.2 Sphingomonas sp. LH128 | reverse complement strand
GCCGCCTTGTACTTGATGCCTGGCGCAGCCTCGAGCAGCCGCGCTGTCTCCTCGACACTCAAAACCACCCGCAGCTTGGGTGTGAAGCGAACAACGACGAGCGCTAGCGCCATCTCCGGCCGCCGGAGCGTTATCCCGAACAGGAACCGCAGTGCCGATACCGCGCCATTGATCGTGGCCGGCCCCACGGCATGCTCGTGCTGGTCAACCTGATAACGCCGCAGGTCTTCCATTGTGGCCGTATCCGGCGGACGGCCCAGGAACGCGGCGAA
>NZ_ALVC01000580.1:0-1046 GCF_000293195.2 Sphingomonas sp. LH128 | reverse complement strand
CTCATCAGGATACCGCGATAGTCGCCGAGGAAGGCCTGCGGATGTTCCTGCCCGCGACCGGGTTGATAGTCGAACAGCACGATCGGCTGTTCGCTGTCCTCGCTGCTGCGGTAGGCCCACATGTACGAAGTGCTGGTAGGAGCCTTGCCCTCTTCCTTGAGCACCTGAACCGTAGTTTCGTCGCCATGAATGACGTCCTGGGACCGAAGCCGCAGCTTCAGGGCGTCAAAGATGCGATGCAGGTGCCTCTCGCTCGAAGCGATCACCCAACGGCCCAGTGCACCGCGGCTGACAGGTACCCCTGCGCGCTCGAAGGTTTGCGCCAGACGATACAGCGGTGTGCCATCGACGTATTTATGAACAAGGGCAAAGGCCAGCGTCGAGGCCGTGGCAATGCTGCCCGGCAAGGGCTGTGCGGGCATCGGCGCAATGACAATCGGCGTGGCGATCCCGGTACGGTCACAATTGCGGCATGCATATTTGGCGCGGGCATTCTGAAGGACCGTGGCCTTCACCTCGATGTGAAGCTGCTCGGTTACCACTTCCCCCATGCGATGCAGCCGTTCGCTGCAGCACGGGCAGACCTTCTGGTCGTCGGCGAGGTCATATTCGACGCGCTGGCGTGGCAGGCCGGCAGGAAGTGGCTTGCGCCCGCGCTTCTTCCCTTCTGGTTTTTTCGCCTCCGGCAATCCCGTGTCGGGAAGATCGGCGGCGACCGGCTCATCGACGTCGTCGTGTCCATCGTCGGTATCGTCCTCAAGGGAGGCCTGCTCGGCTTCATTGAAGACACGATCCAGGTGCTTTTCGCTGCGCGGCGCAAAGCGGTGCAACCGCGACAGCGCCAGTTCCTCCTCAAGCTTCAGGATGCGCCGGGCAAGTGCGTCTCTCTCGGCCGCCAATGCCTCGACCTCTGCGGCTTTCGTCGCCAGAAGCGCCATCAATTCCGCAATAGTGGGGACGCCGCCTCGATCCATCGCAGCCTTGAATCGAAAGCCCGTTCCCGCGTCAACGGCCTTCAACCAACAATCTGATATTGCCGCACCGGA
>NZ_ALVC01000579.1:0-601 GCF_000293195.2 Sphingomonas sp. LH128 | reverse complement strand
CTCATCAGGATACCGCGATAGTCGCCGAGGAAGGCCTGCGGATGTTCCTGCCCGCGACCGGGTTGATAGTCGAACAGCACGATCGGCTGTTCGCTGTCCTCGCTGCTGCGATAGGCCCACATATACGAGGTGCTGGTAGGGGCCTTGCCCTCTTCCTTCAGCACTTGAACCGTAGTCTCGTCGCCATGAATGACGTCTTGGGACCGGAGCCGCAGCTTCAGGGCGTCATAGATGCGATACAGATGCCTCTCGCTCGAACCAATCACCCAATGGCCCAGAGCACCGCGGCTAACGGGTACACCTGCACGCTCGAAGGTTTGCGCCAGACGATAGAGCGGCGTGCCATCCACGTATTTGTGGACAAGGGCAAAGGCCAGCGTCGAGGCCGTGGCAATGCTCCCCGGCAAGGGCTGAGCGGGCATTGGCGCAAGGACGATCGGCGTGGCGACCCCGGTGCGGTCGCAATTGCGGCACGCATATTTGGCGCGGGCATTCTGCAGGACCGTGGCCTTCACCTCGATGTGAAGCTGCTCGGTTACCACTTCCCCCATGCGATGCATCCGTTCTCTGCAGCATGGGCAAACCTTCTGGTCGTCGGCGA
>NZ_ALVC01000578.1:0-267 GCF_000293195.2 Sphingomonas sp. LH128 | reverse complement strand
GGATGTGGCGCTTGCGGCCTTTGATCTTCTTTCCCGCATCATAGCCGCAAGGGCCGCCGCTTTGCGTTGTTTTCACCGACTGGCTATCGATCACACCGGCGCTTGGCGAGGCTTCGCGCCCCTCGATCTCCCGCAGGTTCAAGACCAGCACCGTGTTCATGGCCTCGAGCAGACCGGTGTTGCGCCAAACGTAGAAGTAGCGCTGGACCGTCGAAACCGGTGGAAAGCACTTGGGCAGAAGCCTCCAGGCGCAGCCGCTTGCCGCAA
>NZ_ALVC01000577.1:0-934 GCF_000293195.2 Sphingomonas sp. LH128 | reverse complement strand
CTCGCCGTTCGGCTTCAACGGCATGTCGTTCTTCGCCTCGGCTGGGTTCAAGTTCTGAGCGACCGATACGGAGTGATGCGCTGCGCCATCGTCTCGAAGCTGATTTTTCTGACGATGGCCGGCGCCGGCATACACGGGGGCATCGCTTTCGCGCGATCGGTCGCGCCGACCCCTTCCGGTGCGGCCGAGAGCGAGATTACGCTGATCGCTGCGCGGCTGGCAACGGGCAGGACCAACTGCGCCTCCATAATCGCTGGCCGACTGGACCGGATCGGGCGGCTTGACGGACCGCTTCATGCCGTGGTTGCGCTCGACCGGTCGGCACTGGCGGAAGCAGGCCGCATCGATGCGATGACCCGCACCGCGCGCCGCGCCTTGCCGCTCGCCTGCGTGCCGGTACTGGTGAAGGACAACATCGATGTCGCCGGTCTGCCGACGACATCCGGCTCTGTGGCCCTGGCCCGCAACGTTGCGGGCCGCGACGCGGATGTCGTGGCGAAGCTGAAACGGGCAGGCGCGATTGTCGTCGCCAAGACCAACATGTCCGAGTTCGCCTTCAATTACCGCGGGCGATCCTCGCTCCGGGGGCAGACCACAAGCCCCTTCGCGTTCGCGGAAAGCGCAGGCGGATCGTCTTCGGGAAACGCCGCCGCGCTTGCTGCCGGTTTCGGGGTCATAGCGCTGGGCACGGACACATCGGGATCGGCGCGGGTTCCGGCTGCACTGACCGGCGTGGTAGGTTTGCGGCCAGGTTTCGGGGTGTTGCCGATCGGCGGGGTTCTCCCGCTCAGCCCGACGCAGGACGTGATCGGCCCGATGTGCCGCTACCTCGCGGACTGTGCGAAGATGTGGTCCGTACTGACCGATACGCAAGAAGATGCCCAACACCATCCGCTGCAGGGGCTGCATGTCGGGGTGCTCGTCGCGTTCATGC
>NZ_ALVC01000576.1:0-10978 GCF_000293195.2 Sphingomonas sp. LH128 | reverse complement strand
AAAAAGAAAGGGCCGGTCCGAAGACCAGCCCTGTAGAAGTTTTGGGAGAGGATGCCTGAAAGGCACCCCCCATATGCTTTCGGAGGGTGATTCCCGCAAACGCGAAAACCATTACATAAGTTGCATGTCTTGCAACGGTCGCCCTCTGTGCGCTGAGCGTCAACTTTGCAAAACGGCCCCATAGAGGTCGTGCTCGTCCGCGTCTTCGACGAGAACTTCAACGATATCACCGACTTGCAGCCCACCAGCGTCGCGCAGGAAGACGTTTCCGTCGATCTCGGGAGCGTCCGCCTGCGAGCGGCCGGTTGCACCGACGTCACCGTCTTCGTCCGCTTCGCCCACTTCGTCGATGATGACGGGCAGCACGCGGCCGACCTTGGCAGCGAGCTTCGCGGCGCTGATCGCGGCGGTCTTTTCCATGATCCGCTGGTAGCGCTCTTCCTTGACCTCTTCCGGCACCGGATCGGGCAGGTGGTTCGCCGAGGCACCCTCGACCGGTTCGAAGCGGAAGGCGCCGACGCGGTCGAGCTGTGCTTCGTCGAGCCAGTCGAGCAGGTACTGGAAGTCCGCCTCGGTCTCGCCGGGGAAGCCGACGACGAAGCTGGAGCGGATCGCGATATCCGGGCAGATCTCGCGCCACTTGTGGATGCGGTCGAGCACCTTGGCCTCGTTAGCCGGGCGTTTCATCGCCTTGAGCACCGACGGCGCCGCGTGCTGGAACGGGATGTCGAGGTAGGGCGTGATCAGCCCTTCGGCCATCAGCGGGATGACGTTGTCGACGTGCGGGTAGGGGTAGACGTAGTGCAGGCGCACCCACGGCTTGCGGCCCTGCGCATCCTTCAGGCCGCCGAGTTCACGGGCGAGGTCGGTCATGTGGGTGCGGACCGCGTGGTCCTTCCACATGCGTTCCTCGTGGCGCACGTCGACGCCGTAGGCCGAAGTGTCCTGGCTGATGACGAGCAGTTCGCGCGTTCCGGCCTGCACCAGCTTTTCCGCTTCGCGCAGCACCGCGTCGATGCGGCGGCTTGCCAGCTTTCCGCGCAAGCTGGGGATGATGCAGAACGAGCAGGCGTGGTTGCAGCCCTCGGAGATCTTGAGGTAGCCGTAGTGGCGCGGCGTCAGCTTGACGCCGGCGTCGTCGTAGGCCTGCGGGATCAGGTCGAGGTAGGGCGAGAGTTCGGGCGGGGCCGCCTCATGCACCGCCTCGACGACTGCCTCGTACTGATGCGCACCGGTCACCGCGAGGACTTGCGGGAACTTGGCGCGGATCGCTTCCGCCTCGTTGCCCATGCAGCCGGTCACGATCACGCGGCCGTTCTCGGCGATCGCCTCGCCGATGGCGGCAAGGCTTTCTTCCTTGGCAGAGTCGAGGAAGCCGCAGGTGTTGACGAGCACGACGTCGGCGCCGGAATAGTCCGGGCTCATGTCGTAGCCGTCCGCGCGCAGACGGGTGAGGATGCGCTCTGAATCGACGAGCGCTTTCGGGCAGCCGAGGCTGACCATGCCGACTTTCGGCGGGGAGGGGAGTTCGATAGCCATGGGATTGGCGCGCCCGATACCCGCAAATGGCGTCCGAGTCACGAAAAACGAATTTTGCGGGTGATTCGCAAAACTTGCACAAGTGCACGGAGCCTGCAAGACAGGGCGCCGCACTTAGGGAAGGATTGGAAATGGGTCCGGTGAACTGGCTGGCGGTCGTGCTGGCTGCAGCGCTCGCGGTAGCGGCGGGCGTCGTGTGGAACACCGTGCTGTTCCGTGACGGACGCCAGATCGTCCCCGGCAGTTCTGAACGTGCGGGCGGTTACATCACCATGGCCGTGGTGTTCCTCATCAGCGCGGCGATGCTGGGCCATGCGCTCGCCCGGATCGGTGCCGAGACGCTGGCGGCGAAGCCCTGGCTCTACTTCATGCAGAGCGGCGGACTGGCGATCGCCTTCGTCATGCCTGCGGTGTGGCTGACGCACTCACGCAGCCGCACCGAGCCCGCGCGCCGGGTGATCGACTGCGCGTTCTGGCTGGTCGCCTACCTGGCGATGGGGCTGGTGTTCTGGGTATTCGGGTAAGGTTGCTGCAAACACTCTCGTCATCCCAGCGCAGGCTGGGACCGCTGGCGGCTGTGCGCCCAACCCTCGTCAAAGCGCCCTCACGCTACGCAGGTTTTTTGCGGTTAGCGGCCCCAGCCTGCGCTGGGATGACGAGATTTGCTGCGATAACTTTAGAATAGACTTCAAGGCGTGACCGCGATCTCCACGATCAGATCGCCGGCCTCCAGCACTTTCGCGCCGGGCTCCCAGAAGCCGATGCACTGCTCGCCGCGATAGATGCGCACGCCCTTGCCGGTGGCCAATTGATCCAGCGACTTGCCGACTTCCTCCGGGCGCACGGGTCGTTCGACCAACTGCACCCGCCCATCCACCGAGGCGAGGTCGGACATGTACTCGGCGATGTGCTGCCCTTCCGCCGAGCCTGCCAGCAGCAGGCCGGTGAAGCGGACCGGGTTGATGACGTTGTCCGCACCCGCCTGCCGCGCCAGCAGTTCGTTGTCGTCGGCGCGGACCACCACGGTGATCGGCACGCCGGGCGCGAGGTGGCGCGCGGTCAGCACGATCAGGATCGAGGTGTCATCGCGCCCCGCCGAGACGAGGATCGTGCGCGCAGCGTCGATCCTCACGGCGGCCAGCGTCTCGTCGCGGGTGGCATCGCCTTCGAGCACGTTGCAGCCCTGCTGCTCGGCATGGCGCAGTCGTCCCGCGGACGGATCGACGACGACGATGCAGGCCGGGTCGGTGCCGCGCGCGATCAGTTCCTGTACCGCCTGCGAGCCGCTGACGCCGAAGCCCAGCACGACGACATGGTCGGACAGGCGTTCCTGAATGCGCTTCATGCGCCAGCTCTCCCAGCTATGCTTGATGAAGTAATTGTAGGCGGTGCCCACGAAGATGAAGATCACCGCGAAGCGGATCGGCGTGACGATGACCGCCTCGATCAACCGTGACTTGTCGCTGACCGGCGCGATGTCGCCGAAACCGGTCGTGGTGATCGAGATCATCGTGAAATAGAACACGTCGAGGAAGCTGACGGTCCCGTCGTGCGTGTCCTTCAGGCCGTCGCGGTCGATCCAGTGGAGCAGCACCACAAGCATCACCAGCGCGAAGGCGCCGCCGAGCCGGAGGCCAAGGTCCGCCCATACCGGCAGGTCGACCGCGCGCTTGAGCGGCTTCGCCAGCTTGGGAGGCAGTTTCGGCTTCTTCATGCCGGTGATCAGGGGGCCTTGGGCAACTGGCCCAGCGGATCGACGGGCTGGCCATCCTGGCGCACTTCGAAGTGCAGTTCGCTGCCCTTGGCGCGCCCGGTGTCACCGACCAGGCCCACGCGTTCCCCGGCGGCGACTTTCGCGCCTTCCTTTACCGTGACGCGGCTGAGGAAGCCGTAGGCGGTGAACCAGCCGTCGCCGTGGTCGAGCACGACGAGGTTGCCGAACTGGTTCTTCTCTGCCCCCGCGAACTTGACGGTTCCGGCAGCGGCCGCACGGACCATCGTGCCCTTGGCGGCAGGAATATCGATGCCGTCGTGGTAGTCAGAACCCGTCGTGTACCCGCGCCGCACTGTGCCTGCCAGCGGCCACGCGAACCGCGCGGAGCGAGGTGCCGGGGCCGCAACCACCGGCTTGGGTGCGGGCACGATGGTCTTCGCGGCACCCTTGGGTGGTTCGATCAGCGTCGGGATCAGCAGGTTCTGGCCCGGCTTCACCGGCGCGGCCGGATCGAGGTTGTTGGCGAGCGCGATCTGCTCCCACGGAACGGCGGTGTCCATCGAGATGGAGAAGGCGGTTTCCCCCGCCTTGACCAGATGGCGGCCGGTGCGCGGAATCCGCAGCTTCTGGCCGACGCGCACGTCATAGGGCGGCTGCAGGCCGTTGGCTTCGGCGATGAGGATGCGGGGCACCTTGGCGCGCGCGGCGATACCGCCGAGCGTTTCGCCGGTGGCGACGAGATGTTCGGTCTCGTATTCGGGCGCACCTGCGGCAGCCGGGGTGCGGGCCTCGATCACGCGGGCGGCAGTGGCGACCTTCTTCGCGGCAGGCGCTGCGGTGTCGGCAGCGTGGGCTACTTGCGCGGCTTTGCCGTCACGCGGGATTGCCAGCTTCTGGCCGACGCGGACCACGTAAGGTTCCTTGAGCGCGTTGGCCTTGACGATGGCGCTGGTCGAAACGCCCGCGCGGTTGGCGATGCCGTTCAACGTTTCGCCGGATGCGACGACGTGGACCGTCTCTTCCTCTTTGGGAGCGGCGGCGTAAGCGGGCGTGCTCGCAAGGGCAGCAGCGAGGAAGAGGGCGCGCTTCATCAGGCGAAACGCTCCGCCAGCGCCTGCATCGAGGCGTCATGCGTAAGGTCGAGGTGCAGCGGCGTCACCGCAATGTAGCCCTCCGAGATCGCCTCGAGGTCGGTGTTGTGGCCCAGCGTGTGCTCGATGCCGTGGAGGCCGAACCAGTAATACGGGAAACCGCGCGGATCGCGGCCTTCGACGACCGATCCGCGCGCGTAGTCGTGGAAGCCCTGACGCACGACGCGGATGCCCTTGATCGCATCGGCGGGCAGCGCCGGGAAATTGACGTTGACCAGCGTGCGCGGCGCGAACGGCTGATCGAGCAGCGGGCGCAGCACTTTGGCGCCCCATGCCTCGGCGGCGGCGAAGTCCACGCCGTCGCCCATGTCCTCGCGCGAGGGGACCTGGCTGAGCGCGATCGAGCGGATACCCGCCAGCGCGCCTTCCAGCGCGGCCGAGACGGTGCCCGAATACGTCACGTCATCGCCGAGGTTGGCGCCGCGATTGACACCCGAGAGGATCAGATCGGGCGGTCCGGGCAGCGCCTTGCGCAGCCCCATCGTCACCGAATCGGTCGGCGTGCCGGTCACCGAGAAGCGCTTTTCCGCGTGCTGGCGCATCCGCACCGGGCGAGTGAGCGTCAGCGAGTGCCCAGCGCCCGACTGTTCCTCGCTCGGCGCGCAGATCCAGATGTCGTCGGAAAGCTGCGCGGCGATCTTCTCCAGCACATAGAGGCCGGGGGCGTTGATGCCGTCGTCATTGGTGAGGAGAATGCGCATATTCATGCCTTTAACCATAGTTGCGCAAGGGAGGCTACGCGAACCCGTTGCGGCACCGTATTTTCTTTCGTCATCGCGAGGGCCGCAGGTCCGTGGCGATCCAGGGCGGAATCGAGCTGCCCTGGATTGCTTCGCTATGCTCGCAATGACGAGGAAGGGTGGTCGCTCAGACCAGCGCTTCCAGCTTCTCGATCCCGCCCATCCACGGCTTGAGCACCTCGGGCACCAGAACCGAGCCGTCCTCCTGCTGATAGTTCTCCAGAACCGCCACCAGCGTACGGCCGACCGCGAGGCCCGAGCCGTTGAGCGTGTGCACGAACTCGGTCTTCTTCGAGCCTTCCGGCTTGTAGCGCGCGTTCATGCGGCGGGCCTGATAGTCGCCGCAGTTCGAGATCGAGCTAATCTCGCGGTAAGCGGCCTGACCCGGCAGCCAGACTTCGAGGTCGAAGGTCTTGCGCGCGGTGGCTCCCATGTCGCCGGCGCAGAGCAGCACCTTGCGGTAGGGCAGGCCGAGTGCTTCGAGAATGCCCTCGGCGGCCTTGACCATGCGCTCGTGCTCCGCCTCGCTCTCTTCCAGCTTGGCGATGGTGACGAGTTCGACCTTCTCGAACTGGTGCTGGCGGATGAACCCGCGCGTGTCACGCCCGGCCGCGCCCGCTTCCGAGCGGAAGCAGGGGGTGAGGGCGGTCATGCGCAGGGGCAGTGTCTCGGGGTTCAGGATGTCGCCCGAGACCGCGTTGGTCAGCGAGACTTCGGCCGTCGGGATCAGCCAGCGGCCGTCGGTGGTCCTGAACAGATCCTCGGAGAACTTGGGCAACTGGCCGGTGCCGTAGACGGCCTCGTCCTTGACCAGCAGCGGCACGGCGCATTCCATGTAGCCGTTGGTCGCCGTCTGCGTGTCGAGCATGAACTGCGCGAGCGCGCGGTGCAGGCGCGCCATCTGGCCCTTGAGGAAGGTGAAGCGCGCGCCCGACAGCTTCGCGCCCGTCTCGAAATCGAGGCCGAGTGCGGGGCCGAGGTCGGCATGTTCCCTGGGCGTGAAGGCGAATTCGCGCGGCGTGCCCCAGCGCGAGACTTCGACGTTCTGCGATTCGTCCTCGCCGTCCGGCACTTCGGCGACGGGAATGTTGGGCAGGCCCGCCAGCGCGTCCTGAAGCTGCGCGGAAAGTGCCTTCTCCTCGGCTTCGAGCGCGGGGAGGGTATCCTTGAGCGTCGCGACTTCGGCCTTGAGTGCCTCGGCCGTGGCGGTGTCGCCCGAACCCATGGCCTTGCCGATCGCCTTGGAGGCTTCGTTGCGGCGGTTCTGCCCTTCCTGCATGCGCGTCGCGACGGCGCGGCGCTGCTCGTCGAGGGCGACGAGGCTGGCGGCAACGGGCGCTACGCCCCGGCGGGCGAGGCCGGCGTCGAAGGCTTCGGGATTTTCGCGGATCTGGCGGATGTCGTGCATAGTGCCGCTGCCTATGCCGCGCGGGCGTTGCGCCCGCAAGACGCCGCGCCGGTTTATGACGCCGATCGGCCGGGGAAACGGCGCCGTGCAGAAGGCACCGGCCGATTAGGACGCAGCCGCAATGCGGTTGGATGCAAGATCAGTTTCAGGAAGATCGCCGGAGGCGAAGTCACCATCCTTGGAGAAGGATGGTGGGCGCGACAGGGATTGAACCTGTGACCCCACCCGTGTGAAGGGTGTGCTCTACCGCTGAGCTACGCGCCCGCTCCGTTAGCGGAAGCGCGCCTTTAGACAGGCCGGATCGAATTGACAAGCGGGGAATGCAAGATAAATCGCTGCAGTATGACTGAAGAGACCCAGACGCCCGAATCCGCACCCGTGACCTCCGGTTCCGACGTGCCGCCCGATCACCTCGCGATCAATCCGCGCAGCCCCTTCTTCGATCAGGACAAGCTGCAGCGCGGCGTCGGCATCCGCTTCAAGGGCACCGTGCGTACCAATGTCGAGGAATATTCCATTTCCGAAGGCTGGGTACGCGTGCAGGCGGGCAAGACGCTCGACCGCAAGGGCAATCCGCTTACCGTCAAGCTGATGGGGCCGGTCGAGGCATGGTACGAAGACCTCGGAGAGAACCCGCCGGTCGCGAAGAAAGACTGAACTCCCGGAACGAAAAGCGCGCCGTCGCATGGGCGAGGGCGCGCTCTTCGGGGGATGAGAAGGTTAGAATTTTCCGGCGATAATGTCGCCGATAGGGTCGCTGCGGCGGCCCTTTTTCTTTGCCGGACTGCCATCGCGGGCAAAGGCAAGGCGAACTTCGCCGCGATCGGGCTCTGCATCCCTGAACTTCGTGCCGGGCTTGGCGTTGTATATGAAGCCCGAGACCGGCCAGTGCGTGTTGCCCAGATTGCGCGAGGGGCCGTACCAGATGCGCACTTCGCTCCAGTCGTTGTTCGGCGAGACGTCGAGCGCGGTGACGTTGCGCTCGATCTCGCCCGGCACCGACCAGTTGGCGTGGCTGAGCAGCACTGTGCGCGCATCGACGATGCGGCTGACGGTGGCGACGTGGCCGAGCCTCGAATTGTTGAACGGCTTGATCGCCATTACCGCGCCCACGCGCGGCGATCCGCCGGTGGCGTAGCGGCCCTTGGCCTGACCCCACCAGGTCCACGCATCGCCATAGAGTTGGATGCCCGAAGTGGTGCGCGCATAAGGCACGCATTCGAGGTGGCCGGGGGTATTGGGCACGCTCACGGCCGAGCCCGCGCCGCCGTCGCGCGCGCCGTCCGCGTCGATGACGGTCGCGGCCATGGCGGTTGCGGGAAGCACGCTCGCCAGAGCCAGCGCTGCAACGGTGATGTGTCGAAAAGCCCTCATGAACGCCGTTTTGCCCTCGGAACATTGCCATGCGTCTTCCGGGGTTGGTTAACGACGAGCGGCCGAAAGGTTCCGGTCGAGTTGCTCAAATCGGCTCGAACATTGAGCATCAATCGATTGCATCGACGTTAACGCGGATTTTCGCCCTTTTCCTGATGCCTTTGTAAATGCAGGTAATCGGCGGGCTTTTCGCGAAGTGGTCGGGGCTGACGCCGACGCGTCCTGCTCTTGGCGGGGCAGCGCGAATCACCGCAAAGCTTGCTAAATTCGCCGGAAATCCCCAAGCGGTGGGAATCATGCTTCCCCAAGTTATCATCATAGGCCGACCCAACGTCGGCAAGTCCACGCTGTTCAACCGACTCGTCGGCAAGAAACTGGCGCTGGTCGACGACCAGCCCGGCGTCACGCGCGACCGTCGTTTCGGCGATGCCGAGCTTATCGGCCTGAAATTCCAGATCGTCGACACCGCCGGCTGGGAGGACGACGAGGCCGAAACGCTGCCGGGCCGTATGCGCAAGCAGACCGAGGCCGCGCTGGCGACCGCGGATGTCGCGCTGTTCGTGGTCGATGCGCGCGCGGGGCTCACCCCGCTCGACGAGGAGATCGGCAACTGGCTGCGCGCCTCGCCGGTGCCGGTGATCCTGCTTGCCAACAAGGCCGAGGGCCGCGCGGGCGAGGGCGGGCTGCTGGAAGCCTATTCGCTGGGCCTCGGCGATCCGATCGGTGTCTCCGCCGAACACGGCGAAGGCATGGCGGACCTGTTCGAGGCGCTGTTGCCGCACCTCGATCCGCTGCAGCCGCCCGAAGACGAATTCCCCGAGGAAGAGGACGAGGAAGCGCGCCTGCTCGCGCCGCTCAAGCTGGCGATCGTCGGCCGTCCGAACGCTGGCAAGTCCACGCTCATCAACAAGCTGCTGGGCGAAGACCGCCTGCTCACCGGGCCGGAGGCGGGGATCACCCGCGATTCGATCACCATCCACTGGAACTGGACGGACCCCAAGACGCAGGACACGCGTGAGGTTCACCTGATCGACACGGCCGGCATGCGCAAGCGCGCCAACGTGGTCGAGAAGCTGGAGCGCATGGCCGTGGCCGACGCGCGCCATGCGATCGATTTCGCCGAAGTCGTCGTGTTGCTCCTCGACGCCACGCGCGGGCTGGAGCACCAGGACCTGACGATCGCGTCGAAGGTGCTGGAGGAGGGCCGCGCGCTGATGATCGCGATCAACAAGTGGGACGTGGCCGAGGATGCCTCGGGCCTGTTCAACGGCATTCGCGCCGCGCTGGATGATGGACTGGCGCAGGTTCGCGGTCTGCCGCTGCTGGCGGTCTCCGCGCGCACCGGCAAGGGGCTGGACGAGATGATCGCCGCAGCCTTCTCCATCCGCGAGGCGTGGAGCAAGCGCGTGCCGACTTCGGCGCTTAACCGCTGGTTCGACGATGCGCTGGGCGCCAACCCGCCGCCGGCGCCGGGCGGCAAGCGCATCAAGCTGCGCTACATCACGCAGGCGAAGACCCGCCCGCCGGGCTTCGTGGTCTTCGGCACGCGCCTCGACCTGCTGCCGGAGAGCTACAAGCGCTATCTCATCAACGGGATGCGGCGCGAACTGGGCTTCGAATCGGTGCCGATCCGCCTGAACCTGCGCAGCGCCAAGAACCCGTTCAAGAAGGACTGAGGGCAAGGCCGGGGTATGAACTCCGGCCTTGTCGTTTCCGTCGTCCCGGACTTGATCCGGGACCGCTGGCCATGAGCAGCCCACGTCGCTGCGTGCGCCTGCGGCCTATCGCCTCAAGATGTGCCAGCGGTCCCGGATCAAGTCCGGGACGACGGGGCGTCATGAAGGATGCGCCACCGCTTCCTCTACCGCCTTTGCCGCACCCGCTTCGGTCTGCACCGGGATCGGCGAGCCTTCCGCCACAGCGGCTTTGGCCTCGCGCCGGTCGCGATGCTGGTTCCATACCGCGATGAACAGGGCGGCGATGACCGGGCCGATGATGAAGCCGTTGAGGCCGAACAGTTCCAGCCCCGAAAGCGTCGCGATCAGCACCACGAAGTCGGGCAGGCGGGTGTCCCGGCCGACGAGGATCGGGCGCAGCACGTTATCGACCATGCCGATGATGAACACGCCGCAGAACACCACGATGCCGCCGTGCACAGTGTTGCCGGAAGCGAAGAGGTAGATCGCGGCGGGCACCCAGATGATGCCGGTCCCGACGGCCGGCAGCAGCGAAAAGAACCCCATCAGCACGCCCCAGATCACCGCGCCCTCAATGCCCAGCACCGAGAACAGCAGACCGCCGAGCAGCCCTTGCACCACCGCGACGACCACGGTGCCGCGCATCGTCGCGCGCACCACGAGCAGGAAGTTCTGGATCAGCGAATCGCGCGTGTCGGCGTGGAGCGGCATGCTGGTGCGCACCATCTCGCCGTAGCGGTCGCCGTCTCGCAGCAGGAAGTAGCTGAGGTAGAGCATCACGCCCAGTGCCGCCACGAAGCTCAGCGCGCCCTGACCGACCGACAGCACCCGGCCTGCGACCGTCTGCAAGCCGCTGGTGATGCTGGAGCCGAACTGGCGGCGGATCGTCTCGAAATCGTTGAGGCCGAATTCGGCGACCATGCTGCGCACGCGGTGCGGCAGAGCGCCCTGGACCTGCTGGACGATGCGGCCGAAGTCGATCTGGCCGGTGGTGATCTTCTGGTAGAGGACCGTCGCCTCGTTGACGATGCTGATGCCAAGCAGGATCGTCGGCACCACGAACAGTGCGATCAGGCCGAACAGAACGATCGAGGCGGCAAGGTTCTTGCGTCCGTCCAGCCGTTCGGCGAGCTTCGCGGTCATCGGCTGGAACATGATCGCGGCGACCACGCCCCACAGGACAGCGCCGAAATACGGGGCGAGCAGATAGGCCCCGGCCAAGGAAATAAGCACCACGAGGACGGCGAAGCCGACATCCTCGGTCTGTAACCCACGCTTTTCGTCAGATCCCATTACCACCCCTTACAACGCAAAACCGCCGCTGCCATCCGATAAACGACGGCAGCGGCGGCGGG
>NZ_ALVC01000575.1:0-475 GCF_000293195.2 Sphingomonas sp. LH128 | reverse complement strand
CGGCCATCGAGAACTGCCGTACCGCCGCGCTGGGCGGTGACGTCGAGGCCTGCGACGACTGCGGGCACTGGCGGGTCGCCTACAACTCGTGTCGCAACCGACATTGTCCCAAATGCCAGGGCGCCGCAGCGCGCACCTGGCTGGCTGCGCGCGAGGCCGACCTGTTGCCGGTTGGCTACTTCCACGTCGTGTTCACCCTGCCTAACGAGGTCGCAGACATCGCCTTGCGCGGCGACTGACAGGATGCGAGCGTAGCGACAATCAAGATGAGAATCGGTTGTTGGGGTGTCGGTGAAGGGCGGAGGGCGTAGCCCGAAGCCCGTAGCCGAGACCCCAACAACCGATGGCCCTTTAATGGAGGAGCCGCAGATCGTCGGGGCCGACCCAATATTCATTGGCATATCCAGATTGGAGGGAGATGCCGTGAGTGCCGGGTTGCCAAGTCAACGATCATCAAATGAGGCTTTTCATGAAA
>NZ_ALVC01000574.1:0-319 GCF_000293195.2 Sphingomonas sp. LH128 | reverse complement strand
GGGCGTTACAAAGGGTTGCTGGCCCCCATCACAGCAGCTTGTCGAGCGTGATCGGCAGGTCGCGGACCCGCTTTCCCGTCGCATTGTAGATAGCGTTGGCGACCGCTGCGGCCGTGCCGGTGATGCCGATCTCGCCGATGCCGCGCGCGCCCATCGGCGTGTGCGGGTCTGGAATGTCGGTCCAGATCACGTCAATCTCGGGCACGTCCATGTGGACAGGGATATGGTACTCGGACAGGCTCGGGTTCATGACCCGGCCATTGCGTTCGTCGATCTGGGTTTCCTCCATCAGCGCCAGGCCAAGGCCCATGATGATGCC
>NZ_ALVC01000573.1:0-319 GCF_000293195.2 Sphingomonas sp. LH128 | reverse complement strand
GGCATCATCATGGGCCTTGGCCTGGCGCTGATGGAGGAAACCCAGATCGACGAACGCAATGGCCGGGTGATGAACCCGAGCCTGTCCGAATACCATATTCCCGTCCACATGGATGTGCCCGATATCGACGTAATCTGGACCGACATCCCCGACCCGCACACGCCAATGGGCGCACGCGGCATCGGCGAGATCGGCATCACCGGCACGGCCGCAGCGGTCGCTAACGCTATCTACAATGCGACGGGAAAGCGGGTCCGCGACCTGCCGATCACGCTCGACAAGCTGCTGTGATGGGGGCCAGCAACCCTTTGTAACGCCC
>NZ_ALVC01000572.1:0-469 GCF_000293195.2 Sphingomonas sp. LH128 | reverse complement strand
GCGGGCCCACGCTGAGCATGATCGAAATGTCATCGCTCGACAGCGCGACATATCCTGCGATCGCGGGATCGCTGGGTGTGGAGCTGATGGTGAAGCTGCCGGGGGCGAGGCCGATTTCCAACGCGAGCGCCTTCATGGCCTTGCGCCCGTCGGCGTGGAAGCGCTCCTTGGCTACCCGGTCATGGGCAACGCCGCGCACCGCCAGGGTGAGAAGCGCGGGAAAGCGCTCGAGTTCGGCCATACGGCGGCTGCAGGCGAAGCGCAGACTGTCATCATCGGCGCGGTTGGCGGTGACAGTCGCGAAATGGCGCGCGAGCAGCGCGATCGCCGGGTCGTGGTCGGGATCGACGCCGGCAATGCGGCAATCTTCCATGGCCCGATTGATGGCATGAAGCGTTGCGGTGATGGTGGTGAGACTGCTGGGGTCGATCGCCTGCATGTGACGGAACGGGACGTCGTAGGTCATGGT
>NZ_ALVC01000571.1:0-710 GCF_000293195.2 Sphingomonas sp. LH128 | reverse complement strand
TCCTCGCCCTCGATGCGGGGATGTGGCTGCATGACCTGCACGAAAAATGTCGACAGGGGCCGGTCGTATCCGATGGCGACGCTGCTCGCGTCGCCCTTCCCGGCGAAATTGTATCGGCTCATGACGGGTCTCCGGTCAGTTCACCAGTGCCAGCCATTCCGCGTGCCAGGGGCGCGGGAACGGATTGTAGCGGATGAAGGTGGGGACAAGGGGAAGCCCCATCGCAGCGAGGCTTTCCGCCATGGAAACCCGCTGGAGGGCTTCGGCAAGGTCATCTTCCAGCATGAAGTCGAGCATGGCAGCTTCATGGACCTGTTCACAAGTGAGCATTGTCCAGTCCAGCGTATCGAGGAAGGTCTTCCGGCGCTGCACGAACCGTTCGATCCGTGCGGCATCGCTGCGGACCTGATCGACAACCTGTTGTGTGGTGAGCATGGGATGTCTCCCTAAGCGGCGATGGGTTCGCGGCTGATCGGCGCCGTGGTCTCGACGGGCGCAGGCGACGGCACGATGGCATCGAGGCGAAGATCGCGACGGATGCGGGCGGCAAAGCGGGCACGCCGGACGAAATCGCGCATGGGGGCAAAGCGCAGTTTCTGACCGGCTGCAGGACCGCGCTTTGCGAAGTATTGCACCTCGTTGCCTTCATGGAGCGGGCCCACGCTGAGCATGATCGAAATGTCATCGCTCGACAGCGCGACATATCCTGC
>NZ_ALVC01000570.1:0-673 GCF_000293195.2 Sphingomonas sp. LH128 | reverse complement strand
TAGCGGGCGGTGGGGGAGCCGATTTGCGCAGCAAATTGGGGGAACCGCCGATCCTTGAAAGCTGGCGCGCACCCATGCCAAAATGCCACGACACACAGAGAGAAGAGATTGCGCGGGGCGGGGTTCGATGCCCCGCCCCGCGCTCTGCATGGCACCGAGATCATCGGTTTCGCCCAGCGGGCGAAAAGGGGCGGGGTTAGCCCGCCCCTCCGGCGTCAGCCGGATTGGCCGCGCTTCGCCTTGGCCGCCAGCACGACCGCGACGACTTGCGGATAGACGCATTCGCCGCGCTCGATGTTGCGGATGCCGGGGCCGTCGAGCACGTCCTTTATACGGTCCTCGATGATCTGGCCCAGCTCGGCCGCAACCGCCTCGATGTCAGCACTCGTCTTGCCGATAAACATCGGGTCTTTCGGCCACATGCTTTCCGCGTCGAAATGATCCTTATCGTTCAACGCGGTCGCCAGCGCCTCGATCGCAGCATTTCCAAGCGCACGCTCGAAAGCCAGCTGAGCGAACAGACGATGAGACATAACAACCTCCTTGTTGCCGGAATTGGCAAGGCCAAGGGGAGGGCAGCGCCGGGTCGGGTCAGGGACCGCGAAGCGGCCGCGCTAGCGGGCGGTGGGGGAGCCGATTTGCGCAGCAAATTGGGGGAACCGCCGATCCTTGA
>NZ_ALVC01000569.1:0-3586 GCF_000293195.2 Sphingomonas sp. LH128 | reverse complement strand
CCCCACGCCGATCGGCAGCGCATCGTGCTTGCGGCCCTCATCGTCCCGCAGGACACGCTGTCGTTCCGGGCGACGCCGGGCGGCGCCTTCAACTTCGGCAATGATGGCCCGGCTGTCCCCACGGCCCGGCGCTTCGATTGGGCGCCCGCGCTCTGTATCCAGGGCGAGACCGAGCCGGAAAGCCTATGCCCCGTTTGGAGCGCGAGCGCGCGCAACGTGACACGGATCGCGCTGCCCGGCGGCCACTTCCTGAATGACGATGTCGGCAAGGTGTCGGCCGTAATCCTGCGGGCAATCGACGGGGATTGACCTTGTGCGTCGCGAGGCAGCGAAATCACTCGCGCCGGCACGCACGCCAGCCTCCCCTGGACGCGCCATGAGACCATAGCTTCCGGCTTAAATTGGGACAAGTACGAACCCGCTGCCGCGGGAGTGGTGCTTTCCTTGAGGTCAGGCCAGTGATCGGCGGTCTGGGTCTAAGTTGAGATCTGGCCCGAGTAGGCAGACGATTCCGGCTCCTTTCAACCAAGGAGTCGTACCATGACCAATATTCTGTCTGATGCTCCCGTCACTTCGCTGCGTCAGCGCATGATCGAAGACATGAACATGCGCCGGTTCGCGCGGAAGACCCAGTTCGATTACGTGCGGCATGTCGCGAGGTTCGCCACATATCTTGGGCGTCCCCCCGATACTGCGACGGTAGAAGAACTCCGGCAGTTCCAGGTCGAACAGCGCGAGGCGGGCATAGGGATCCCGACCATGAACAGCATCGTTTCTGCGCTGCGCTTCTTTTTCACCCACACCATTGATCGCCCGGATCTGTCCCGCAAGCTCTACACGGTTAAGAACCCTCGCGCATTGCCCGTTGTCCTCAGCCGCGACGAGGTTGTGCTCTTACTCGGCGCGACCAACTGCCTGAAGCACAAGGCTGCACTGTCCGTTGCGTATGGCGCTGGCTTGCGCGCCGCTGAGGTCACGATGCTGAAGGTCCGCGATGTCGACAGCAAGCGCATGCTCCTGAGAGTGGAGCGCGGTAAAGGCGGGCGTTATCGCAATGCGCTCCTGCCTGCTGACCTTCTTGCCCTTTTGCGTGAGTGGTGGACGGTTGGCCGCAAGCAAGGCGTCATGCACGCCGATGGCTGGCTGTTCCCGGGCATGCACTATCTCAAGCCGCTCAGTACGCGACAGCTCCATAGGATCGTTGTCGATGCTGCCGAGGCTGCGGGTATCAAAAAGCGGGTCGGCCCTCACACTCTGCGGCACAGCTTCGCCACGCATCTGTTGGAAGACGGCGTCGATATTCGGATCATCCAGGCTCTGCTCGGGCATGCGAACCTTGAGACCACCGCTTTCTACACCACGGTCGCAACTCGAACGGTGCGCGCGGTCATCAGTCCCCTGGACAAATTGACGACGCTGCTCGAGCCGCAGGTGGCTCCTCCCGGCTGAGCCGGTGCGCGCCTCGCTCGAGGTCGCCGATATCTTCCGTAGCGCCGGGCCCGCGTATCGCGCAGCCCATGCCGGGCATCTGAACCTCGGCCAGCTCAAGGTCATGACGGCCATCGAGAATTGCCGCACCGCTGCGCTGGGCGGTCACGTCGAGGCCTGCGACGACTGTGGGCACTGGCGGATCGCCTATAACTCGTGCCGCAACCGGCACTGTCCCAAGTGCCAAGGTGCGGCGGCGCGCACTTGGCTGGCCGCGCGCGAGGCCGATCTGTTGCCGGTGGGCTACTTCCACGTCGTGTTCACCGTGCCCGCTGAGATCGCCGACATTGCCTGGCAGAACAAGGCGGTGGTGTATGATCTGCTGTTCCGCGCCGCCGCGGACACGATGCTGACCATCGCCGCCGATCCCAAGCACCTTGGCGCGCGGATCGGCATCACCGCTGTGCTGCATACCTGGGGATCGGCGCTGACGCACCATCCGCATGTGCACATGATCGTGCCCGGCGGCGGCATCGCGCTGGACGGCACGCGCTGGGTCTCGTCGCGCCCCGCCTTCCTGCTGCCGGTGCGCGTGCTGGGGGCATTGTTCCGCCGGATGTTCCTCACTCGCCTGTTGGCATTGTTCGATGCCGGCAAGCTGGCCTTCTTCAGCACCTTGGCTGGCCTCGCGACACGCAAGGCCTTCCTGCGGCATCTCTCGCCGATCCGGAAGAAGCGCTGGGTGGTCTATGCCAAGCCGCCCTTCGCCGGGCCGCAGGCGGTGCTGGCCTATCTCTCGCGCTACACGCACCGCGTTGCCATCTCGAACCGGCGGCTCCTCGGCTTCGACGAGACCGGCGTGACGTTCCGGTACAAAGATTATCGCCGCGATGGCGCCAAACGCCAGCAGGTCATGACGCTGGCGACCGACGAGTTCATCCGCCGCTTTCTGATCCACGTCCTGCCACGCGGCTTCCACCGCATCCGGCATTACGGCCTGCTCGCCAGTTCAACGCACAAGGAGGCCATGGCGCTCGCCCGCAGGCTGCTGGGCGTTGCCGCGCCGATCGAGGAGCCCGAACCCGATGAACCGCCCGATCATCGTCTGCCATGCCCATGCTGCGGTGGGCATATGACCATCATTGAAGCCTTCACCCGCTGGTGCCAACCGCGTGCACCGCCGCAGCCGGCAGCTCGAATGGCTCCTGTTGGCGGCTCGACGCGTTGTCAATCGGGATGAATGCGTTTCGAGAACGAGCCGCCGATGCAGTGGCTATCTACCCTCATGTCCAGATAGGAGGCTTTATGACTGAGAACCAAAAAAGCGGCGAACACGACGCGAGCGTCTCATCGGTGCTCGGAAATGCGGCGGAAGCGCTGGGGGCTGCAGTTTCGCGGACGATCCATCCGATCGTGGAGCAATATGCCCAGCTCTACACCCATGGAGCCCGCACGCCGGTTCTTCGATATCCGAACGAATATGGAATGGAGTATGAGGACATATTTTTTCCGTCACTAGACGGCGTGCCTCTCGATGGCTGGTTCATCCCGGCCAACTCGGACCGACTTCTGATTATCAACCATCCCATGCCGTGCAATCGGTATGGGTTTCCGGGGCATATCGCGCCGTGGAACACGATGTTCGGCGGCTTCGAAGTCAACTTCCTGCCCGAGCTAAGGCATCTCCACAACGCAGGCTACAACATCATTACCTATGACATCAGGAACCACGGACGCAGCGGTGCGGGAAGTGGCGGCCTAGCAGGTATCGGTCTGCTCGAATGTCGCGACGTTGTCGGATCGGTCCGCTATTCGAAGTCTAGGCCCGATACGAAGGACATGCGTGTCGGCATCTACAGCCGGTGCATGGGGGCGAACTCGACCATCATTGCCGTGTCGAAGTGGCCTGAGGAGTTTGACCACGTCGAGGCCTTCTTCTTTCACCATCCGGCTCCCGGCCAAATGCTCGTCGAGGGCACTGCGAACAAAATGCATCTGGATGCGAAGAATACTGCCGAAGCCGTCAGCGAGCGCATCTACGAGCTTTCCGGATTCCGTTTGGAGGAAATGACGCCGACGCCCTACGCCAGCGCTGTCACTAAGCCGACAATGATGTCTCAGCTCGAACGGGACTGGATGATCGTTCGCGAAGACATGG
>NZ_ALVC01000568.1:0-243 GCF_000293195.2 Sphingomonas sp. LH128 | reverse complement strand
TTCCCGTAGGGGTCACCATCGGTTACGGTGGGAGGTAACAAAACGGCTTCATGGCCCCTTCGTCTAGCGGTTAGGACGCGGCCCTCTCACGGCTGAAACACGAGTTCGATTCTCGTAGGGGTCACCATCCGGACTTTTCCGGAAAAGTCGTTTGAAATGGCCAGATGGCCCCTTCGTCTAGCGGTCTAGGACGCGGCCCTTTCACGGCTGAAACACGGGTTCGATTCCCGTAGGGGTCACCAT
>NZ_ALVC01000567.1:0-458 GCF_000293195.2 Sphingomonas sp. LH128 | reverse complement strand
GCCAGTCTGCCGCTTGTCGTCTCGAACCTCGTCAACATCGTGTCGGCCGACTTCTTCAAGCTCGGCTTCGGCGAATATGCGAGCGTCATGGTGCCGGTGAATCTGGCAGCGATCGCCGCCACGCTCGGCGCGCTGATGCTGTTTTTCCGCCGCGACATACCGGCAAACTATGATGTCGCCGCGCTGCGTGCGCCGCGCGCGGCGATCCGGGACGCAGCGACCTTCCGCGCAGGTTGGGTCGTCCTCGTGCTTCTTCTCGTCGGCTTCTTCCTGCTCGATCCGCTGGGCGTGCCGGTCAGCGCCGTTGCCGCTGCCGGCGCCATCTTGCTGCTCGCAATCGCGGCGAGGGGGCATGTGATCGAAACCCGCAAGGTGCTGCGCGGCGCGCCGTGGCAGGTCGTCATCTTCTCGCTTGGCATGTATCTCGTGGTCTATGGCCTGCGAAATGCAGGACTGAC
>NZ_ALVC01000566.1:0-474 GCF_000293195.2 Sphingomonas sp. LH128 | reverse complement strand
GGACACGGAAGCAGGCGGGTACGTAATCCAGCACTTCGGTGACGTCTTCGCAGATGACGGTCTCGCTACCACCGCAACCGCATGGCTCCGGAAGATGCTGTGTTGTCTGGCGCGGGATATGTGGTGGGATCGGTGCCCGGGTTCCGGCCTTGCGCGCCGGTTGCGCGTTCGACGCCGCAGCGGCGTCATCGTTGGCCGGCTCCGGGGCATCCACCTCCTCGAACATCAGCCGCAGCTGTGCGATGTCCTTTTTCTCGGAGCTGCGACCGAACTGGACGCGCAGCAGCCGAGCAAGACGGTGCTCCAGCTTCTCGATCGTCAGACCCTGAGCTTTGACGGTCTGCTTTGCCGCCCCCAGTTCGGCCCGCTCCAGCTCCATGATCTCAGTCATCTCCCGCAGCATTTTCTGCAGGAGAACGGGGTCTGTGGGGAGGCGATCAAGGTCGAACCGCATGCCCCGGACTATAGCGCAAG
>NZ_ALVC01000565.1:0-474 GCF_000293195.2 Sphingomonas sp. LH128 | reverse complement strand
CTTGCGCTATAGTCCGGGGCATGCGGTTCGACCTTGATCGCCTCCCCACAGACCCCGTTCTCCTGCAGAAAATGCTGCGGGAGATGACTGAGATCATGGAGCTGGAGCGGGCCGAACTGGGGGCGGCAAAGCAGACCGTCAAAGCTCAGGGTCTGACGATCGAGAAGCTGGAGCACCGTCTTGCTCGGCTGCTGCGCGTCCAGTTCGGTCGCAGCTCTGAGAAAATGGATATCGCGCAGTTGCGGCTGATGTTCGAGGAGGTGGATGCCCCGGAGCCGGCCAATGATGACGCTCCTGCGGCGTCGAACGCGAAACCGACGCGCAAGGCCGGAACCAGGGCGCCGATCCCCCTACATATCCCCCGTGAGACGACCCAGCACCTTCCGGAGCCATGCGGTTGCGGTGGTAGCGAGACCGTCATCTGCGAAGACGTCACCGAAGTGCTGGATTACGTACCCGCCTGCTTCCGTGTCC
>NZ_ALVC01000564.1:0-712 GCF_000293195.2 Sphingomonas sp. LH128 | reverse complement strand
TCCTCGCCCTCGATGCGGGGATGTGGCTGCATGACCTGCACGAAAAATGTCGACAGGGGCCGGTCGTATCCGATGGCGACGCTGCTCGCGACGCCCTGCCCGGGGAAACTGTATCGGCTCATGATGATGGATCTCCGGTCAGTTCACCAATGCCAGCCATTCCGCGTGCCAAGGGCGCGGGAACGGATTGTAGCGGATGAAGGTGGGGACAAGAGGAAGCCCCATCGCGGCGAGGCTTTCAACCATGGAAACCCGCTGGGGGGCTTCGGCAAGGTCATCTTCCAGCATGAAGCCCAGCATGGCAGCTTAATGGACCTGTTCACAAGTGAGCATTATTTAGTCCAGTGTATCAAGGAAGGTCTCCCGGCGCTGCACGAAGCATTCGATCCGTGCGACGTCGGTGCGAACCTGATCGGCAACCTGTTGTGTGGGGAGCATGGGATGTCTCCCTAAGCGGCGATGGCTTCGCGCTGATCGGCGCCGTTGTCTCGAAGGGCGCGGGCGACCCCACGATGGCATCGAGGCGCAGATCGCGACGGATGCGGGCGGCAAAGCGGGTACGCCGGACGAAATCGCGCATGGGGGCAAAGCGCAGTTTCTGACCGGATGCGGGACCGCGCTTGGCGAAGTATTGCACCTCGTTGCCTTCATGGGGCGGGCCCACGCTGAGCATGATCGAAATGTCATCGCTCGACAGCGCGACATATCCTGC
>NZ_ALVC01000563.1:0-313 GCF_000293195.2 Sphingomonas sp. LH128 | reverse complement strand
CGCCTGATCGACGACGATTGATCATGCTCTCATCCGCGGGTTGGTTACCGCACTACCCGTATCCGTCGCTGGGCCTATCCTCTGTCTAAGCACGGGCATCGGATGAACCTGCCCCTTGGTGTACCGAGGATTGCCCATCACAGTCGGGTGCCCGCGGCACGCCGGCCAAGGCTATGCAAATGGTCCGCTGGCGCCTCCTCTCGTGATTGTTACAAGTGGATCAGCCAGCCACAGCTGGTGACACGCGACGTGCAATGTCCCAAGCATAGCCGACCAGTTCACGCGCGATCGCAGTGGTCACCTTCGGCTGCGG
>NZ_ALVC01000562.1:0-874 GCF_000293195.2 Sphingomonas sp. LH128 | reverse complement strand
GCGACAGTCATGGCTGGATCTGGAAAGACGTTGTCCCAGGCCGAAAATTGCTGGTTGGCGGTGATGGCGATCGAATGGCGCTCGTAGCGATGGGCGATGAGCTCGAACAAGGCGCTGGTCTCGACCTGGTCCTTGCGGACGTAGGACAGGTCGTCGAGGACGATGAGATCGAACTTGTCGAGCTTGTCGAGCATCGCGGGCAAGCTGAGGTCGCGTCGTGCGGCCTGGAGCTTCTGGACCATGTCGGTTGTGGAGCAGAACAGGACACGTCGCCCGGCGTCGATGAGGGCATGGCCGATGGCGGCAACCGCGTGCGTCTTGCCGGTGCCGCTCTGGCCGAACAACAGCAGATTGCCACCGCTCTCGATCCAGTCGTCGCCGGCAGCCAGGGACAAGAGGTGCGGCTTGCGGATACCGGGGGCGGCGTCGAAATCGAAGGTGGCGAAGGTCTTGCCTGCCGGGAGGCCGGACTGGTCGCGATGGCGCTGGATGCGCCGGGAGGAACGGTCGGCCATCTCGATCTCGAGGAGTGAGGCGAGCAGGTTGGCGGCCGGCCAGCCATCCCGATCGGCGGTGTCGGTAAGGCGCTTCCAGTTGCGGTTGATGCTCGGCAGGCGCAAGGCCTTGAGCAGGGTAGGCAGCACGGCGGCGGCCTGGTCTTTGGTGCGGGTCATCAGTGCACCTCCCCGCTGGCGATCAGGCTGTTGTAGCTGTGCAGATCGGGTGGCGGGATAGTGACATCGCGCTGTGATCTTGCGGTAGGCAGGAACTCCTCCCTGAGCGCATCGACATCGGGCAGGCGCCCGCTGTCGAGTGCCTCATCGATCCGCCGGGCCAGCACGTCGACACAGTCGCCCCTGGCGGCGATATCGAG
>NZ_ALVC01000561.1:0-380 GCF_000293195.2 Sphingomonas sp. LH128 | reverse complement strand
TTGGCCGATGCCGCCGCCTTGCCAAGGACTGGGAAACCACCATCGCATCCTCTACGGCATGGGCGACGATAGCTTCTATCCGCATGCTTACCCGCAGAACTGCAAGGTATTGCTACGGTTGAAAAACTTCCGAGTCAGGCACTTAGATTCCTGCCACTAGGGGCGCCGCTTACAGAATAAATATATATATTCTTGGCCTTTATGAGCCGCCCCGCGATGGCCGGAGGCCCTACCCCTGAGAGAAAAGGGCTACACCAAAAGTGCGGGAGAGCCTCCTTGTGGGTCGTGTCCCACGGGGTGGTGTAGGAAGGTTTTCCCGAGAAGGGTGGCCACCGTCGATCTTCTGGTAGGGTTCGGATGCGAACTCGAACCTGGAGAAG
>NZ_ALVC01000560.1:0-419 GCF_000293195.2 Sphingomonas sp. LH128 | reverse complement strand
TCGATCTGGCGGATGCGCTCGCGGGTCACCGAGAACTGCTGACCGACTTCCTCCAGCGTGTGATCGGTGTTCATGCCGATGCCGAAGCGCATGCGCAGCACGCGCTCCTCACGCGGGGTAAGGCTCGCAAGGACCCGGGTGACCGTTTCCTTGAGGTTCGCCTGGATCGCCGCGTCCACCGGAATGATCGCGTTCTTGTCCTCGATGAAATCGCCGAGGTGCGAATCCTCCTCGTCGCCGATCGGCGTTTCGAGGGAGATCGGCTCCTTGGCGATCTTCATCACCTTGCGCACCTTTTCGAGCGGCATCGACAGACGCTCGGCCATTTCCTCGGGCGTGGGCTCGCGGCCCTGCTCGTGGAGGAACTGACGGCTGGTGCGCACCAGCTTGTTGATCGTCTCGATCATGTGGACCGGGAT
>NZ_ALVC01000559.1:0-1829 GCF_000293195.2 Sphingomonas sp. LH128 | reverse complement strand
GCGCTCCATCGCCTCGGCCCACTGGTTCGCCGTCGACGGGGCGATCGTGAAGGGCGCGTGCAGGCTCACCATGCAGCGGCCGGGGTTCTCCTCGAACCAGTCGCGCGGGCCGCCTGCCCAACCGGCGAGGAATTTCGGCAGCGAGGCGCGCATCGGCGTGAGGTCCGCCGCATGCATCGCGCGCAGCTCGGCATAGGCCGGATCGCTGTCCATCAGGTCGTAGAAGCGGTTGGCGATCGCCTCGAACACCGGAGCGCCGCCGAGGCGGTGGTAGGGGGTGTCCGGTACGGGGGAGGGCTGTTCCATGCTGCCCCTCTAGCGCATCGTCCGCACGCGCGCATTGATCGCGGTCAATCGCGGATCAGGGCGCGCAAAGTCTCGATGCGGTCGGCCTCGTGCGCGGGCTTGTCGGCGCGGATGCGGCTGATGCGGGGGAAACGCATGGCGACGCCGGACTTGTGGCGCTTGCTGGCGTGGACCGAATCGAAAGCCACCTCGAACACCAGCGACTTGTCCGTTTCGCGCACCGGGCCGAAGCGGTTGACGGTGTGGTTGCGCACATGCCGGTCGAGCCATTTCAGCTCCTCGTCGGTGAAACCGAAGTAGGCCTTGCCCACCGGCAGCAGTTCCGCGCCGCTGTCTGGATCGCCGTCCCAGCAGCCGAACGTATAGTCCGAATAGAACGAGGAGCGCTTGCCCGAGCCGCGCTGGGCATACATCAGCACGCAGTCGATCAGCAGCGGATCGCGCTTCCACTTGTACCACAGCCCGGTCTTGCGCCCCGCGACATAGGGGCTGTCCCGCCGCTTGAGCATTACCCCCTCGATCGCATCGTCTCGCGCGCGTTCGCGGATGGCGGACAGGTCGGCGAAGTCGGCGGCGGGGATCACGGTGGAGATGTCGAACCGGTCGGCGGGCAGGCGCGGCAACAGCGCCTCCAGCGCGGCGCGGCGCTGACTCCAGGGGAGGGGGCGCAAGTCCTGCCCCTCCAGGATCAGCACGTCGTAAAGGCGTACGAAGGCGGGATATTCCTCGCGCATCTTCTTCGAGACGGTCTTGCGCCCGAGGCGCTGCTGCAAGGCGTTGAAGCTGGCCGCGCCGCCCTCTTCACCGCCCTGATGGGCACCGCGTACCAGCAACTCGCCGTCCAGCACGCCGTCGATATGCAGCGCTTCGGCGACCTGGGGAAAGGTGGCGGAAATGTCGTCGCCGGAGCGGGAATAGACGCGCGTTTCTCCGCCCGCCCGAACCACCTGCACGCGGATGCCGTCCCACTTCCATTCGGCGGCATAGTCGGCCAGATCGACCTCCGTGTCCTCCAGCCCGTGCGCCAGCATGAAAGGGCGGAACAGCGGCAGATCGTCGGAATTGGGAGGCTCGGCACCGTGCGCGGCCCAGTCGAACAGCGGGGCATAAGGCGGCGTCTGGCCGTGCCAGTGCTCCTCCACATCCTCCACCGCGACGTCGAAAGCCTGCGCGAAAGCCGTCTTGGCGAGACGCGCCGAAATGCCGATGCGCATCGCCCCGGTGGCCAGCTTGAGCAGGGCATAGCGGCCGTTCGCATCCAGCCGGTCGAGCAGCTTCGGCAATTCCACCATGACATTGGCGCGCGTAATGCGGGAAAGCGCATCCACCGCCTCCGACACCGTAGGCGGGGAGGGTGCCTCCGCCGGTTCGGGCCAGAGCAGGCTGGCGGTCTCTGCGGAATCGCCCACGTATTCGCGGCTGAGCGTCCAGAGTACCGGGTCGATCCGCTCGGTCAGGAGATTGCGAATGGTCGAACTCTTCACCGCCGGAAAATCAAGCCCGTCCGTCAGCGCGGCGAGCGC
>NZ_ALVC01000558.1:0-536 GCF_000293195.2 Sphingomonas sp. LH128 | reverse complement strand
GAAGCTGGCGAAGAAGGCGGGGAAATGATCCTCCCCCTCCCCCGTCGGGGGAGGAATTGCGCGCCTGCGGCCCGCCCCTCCCAACTTCATCCTATAATGCACACGATGCCCCGGCTGCCCGTCCTCCTCGCGCTTCTCGCTCTGTTGTCGCCCTCGGTGGCACAGGCAGGACCGCAGCCGCGCATCAAGGACATCGTCGACGTCGAGAACGTGCGCACCAACCAGCTGGTCGGCTACGGTCTGGTCGTCGGCCTGCAGGGCACCGGCGACCGCATCCGCAACGTCCCCTTCACCGAGGAGACCTTGCAGGCGATGCTGGAGCGCATGGGCGTCAACATCCGGGGCACCCAGATGCTCACCCAGAACGTCGCCGCCGTGACCGTCACCGCGACGATGCCGCCGTTCGCGCGCTCGGGATCGACCGTGGACGTGCAAGTCTCGGCCCTTGGCGACGCCAGCAGCCTGCAGGGCGGCATCCTCCTCGTCTCCTCGCTGCGGGCGCTGGACGGGGAGATCTACGCCGTGGCGCAAGGCCC
>NZ_ALVC01000557.1:0-385 GCF_000293195.2 Sphingomonas sp. LH128 | reverse complement strand
CCGATGTTGCCTTCCTGGATGAGATCCAGGAACTGCAGACCGCGGTTGGTGTACTTCTTGGCGATCGAGATCACCAGACGCAGGTTCGCCTCGACCATTTCCTTCTTGGCGATGCGCGCTTCACGCTCCGCCTTTTGGACCATGTTGACGATGCGGCGGAACTCGGGGAGCGCCATGCCGGTGGCGGCGGCGATGTCCGAGACTTCCAGACGGATGCGCTCGACGGGGTCGGCTTCGTTCTCGGCGAAGGCGGCCCACTTTTTGTCCTTCTTCGCGACGTCCGTGATCCACGTATCGTCCAGTTCGCGGCCGACGTACGATTCGAGGAAGTCGGTGCGCTTCACCTTGTGACGCTCGGCCAGACGCAGCATCTGGCCGCCCAGCG
>NZ_ALVC01000556.1:0-784 GCF_000293195.2 Sphingomonas sp. LH128 | reverse complement strand
TTCGACGAAGCCCGCCCTGACGCCCGGCCCGCGATGTTCATGGGCCAGCCGCTGCATGACGAGAAGGGCAAGGCCGAGACTGCGCTGCAGGCTGCGGCCGTGCGGATCGATGCGACGTACCGGACCCCGCGCCACAACCATAACGCAATCGAGCTGCACGCGGTGACGGTGGCCTGGCAGGATGATGTCCTGCGCATCCACGACGCCTCCCAGCTTGTCAGCCATACGGCCTGGTCGCTCGGACAGATGTTCGGCATTCCCGAGGACAAGGTCGTTGTTACCTCGCCTTACGTCGGTGGGGGTTTTGGCGGCAAATGCATGTGGCAGCATCATGTTCTTGCCGCCGCCGCCGCGCAGCTTTGCGGACGCCCGGTACGCCTCGTCCTGTCGCGCGAAGGCGTTTACCGACTGGTCGGCGGTCGGTCGTTGACGGAGCAGCAGGTCAGCCTTGGCGCGGATGCGGACGGAAAGCTGAAAGCGTTGATCCATAAGGGCCTTACCGCCAAGACGCCCTCGAACGTCATGCCGGAGCCGTTCATCCTCGCTGCCCGCAGCGCCTATGATGCCGAGACAATTGAACTCGATGTGCACACGGTCGAACTGGACCTCCTGGCCAATACTTTCATGCGAGCACCGGGCGAATCGGTGGGAACATTTGCGCTGGAATCAGCCATGGATGAACTGGCCGAGGAACTGGGCATCGATCCCATCGAACTGCGCATCCGCAACGAACCCGAGGTCGATCCGCTGAACGGCCTGCCGTTCTCCTCGCGCCGCATCGTCG
>NZ_ALVC01000555.1:0-624 GCF_000293195.2 Sphingomonas sp. LH128 | reverse complement strand
CTTCTCCAGGTTCGAGTTCGCATCCGAACCCTACCAGAAGATCGACGGTGGCCACCCTCTCAGGGAAACCTTCCTACACCACCCCGCGGGACACGACCGCATGCCGCAGCTTTGGGATTAGCAAATGGCCTGGTGACAGACGTTTAACTGGTGCGTGCGAGCGCATGGTCATGCCGGCGGCGACAGCCTTTTAGCCCTCGCGCACGACCGCCTAGGCCAGCACGGTGGCGGTGGTAGTGCCGTCGCCCGCCTTGTCGTTCTGCTTGTTCGTCACCTCGCGCAACATCTGCGCGCCCATATTCTCGATCTTGTCGGCAAGCTCGATTTCCTTGGCGACGGTGACGCCGTCCTTGGTGATCCGGGGAGCGCCGAAGCTCTTGTCGATGACGACGTTTCGGCCCTTGGGACCAACGTCACCTTCACTGCATTTGCCAGCGTATCGACACCGAAGCCTCGGAAGACGTCGTCGAACAGCCGGTTCATCTCGCGGTGGAGCGAGAGCTATGGGTGAGTATCATTGTCGCGGCCGCGCTCGGCGCTGACCTGGACGGGGAGCCGGTTTTCCTGCCGGCTCCAGGGAATGAGATCACGAAAAGCCATGATGGTCATCTCCTTTTCTGGCTG
>NZ_ALVC01000554.1:0-1757 GCF_000293195.2 Sphingomonas sp. LH128 | reverse complement strand
CCGACGATATCGAGGACGTTACCGTCAACGTGAACGTCACCGGGCGCGCGATGAACCCGCAGATCGACTTCTCGTCCGATCCCAGCTTGCCTGACGATGAAGTGGTATCGCGCATCCTGTTCGGCAGCTCGATCGCCAACCTTTCGGCACTGCAGGCGGTGCAACTGGCATCCTCGCTCAATTCGCTGCGCGGGACCGGCGGTGGGCTCAACCCGCTCGGCAAGCTGCGCTCCGCCGCCGGGATCGACCGCCTGCGTATCCTTGGTCCGGACGAGCAGGCCGGTCGCGGCACAGCCGTCGCCGCAGGCCAGTACCTCACCGACGACATCTACGTCGAACTGATCACCGACGCGCGCGGCTTCACTGCCACGCAGCTGGAAGTCAGCGTGACGAAGTGGTTGTCGGTGCTCAGCCAGGCCGGCGGCTCGGGCGTGAACAGCCTGAACGTGCGCATCAAGAAGGACTATTGATGCGTACGGGGCTGATCGCGGCATTCGCGCTTGTAGCGCTCCTCGGCGGCTGCAAACGCGAGCCGACGTTCGAGGAGCGCTACAAGGCCGCGAACAAGACTATCGTGGACCGAGCCAAGGAGATCGACGCACAGATCGCCGCCACCGGTTCGCCGCCTCTCGAGAGCGACGGACTTTCGGCGGAGCACTGAAACTTCGGGTTTACTTCTGGTCGCTAGGCACCCTCAGGCGAAGCTAAGAGGGTATGATGCTGGCAGACGAGAACGACCGACTGGCCCAGCGCCACCCCGTGCTGCTTCAGGCGCGGTGCCGCAAATCGCGTTGGCACGTTTTTCCGGTCGAACTGGGCGACGTTTCGCAAGGCGGCTGCAGCGTTGTCGGCAGCGCCGAGGCGTTCGTGCCGGGTGAGGCCATCGAACTGCGCATCGCCAACTTCAAGCCCATCCCTGCCCATGTGCGCTGGCTCGACGGTAACACGGTCGGCATCGAGTTTCGCAGTGCGCTCGCCGGAAGAGTGATTCAGGAACTGGGTCAGGCTTATGGAATTCCGGTCCAGGCGAGCCCATCGGCGAACTGAGAAACCTTATGCGAGGCCAACAATTCGGCGTCCCTCATCGAAGATTAACCATCGTGGCGGACGCCAGGCCATTTGCGGCAGGAATTCGATGAAGGATTTCGACGAAATCCAGCGGACCATGATGGAATTGCTGCGTTGTGGTGCAACTTCAGCCGGCAAGTGACACCGCGATGACGGATTGTGAATGTTGCGTTGCAGCATGTTTAATCCGACGTTAAATCAATACCTTCATCACTGTTGTCCGGACGATATTTACCGGGCCGGGGTATTCGTTGCGTGCCGACGGGAAAGGGCTGAATTCGATGGGTACGACCGTCGGCATCACTCCCAACGGAAAGGTCGCACTTCCAATGATGAAACGAACGATTCTCGTCGCGATGACCGCTGCCTTCACGCTGCTTGGCAGTACGCAGGCCATGGCCGGGACGAGGGCCGCGCAGTCGGTCGTGGGTTTTGCCAAGGATCAGGGCAAGTCGATCCGATCGAGCCGAGGCTCGCTTCCCCGAGGGTTTGTCAACGCGCTCGGCCGCGCAGGCGAACATGGCCGAAAAGGGTTGCACAATGCGATCGAGCAGCACTTCAAGTCGCGTGGCTGCTGATCACGATCTGTGACCTATCAGGCGCATCCCGGGCCATGTGCCTGGGGTGCGTCACCCATCGCGGTGCAGACGATCATGGTGCTTAGAAGGGGTGGTGGACGCACTTGGGCT
>NZ_ALVC01000553.1:0-329 GCF_000293195.2 Sphingomonas sp. LH128 | reverse complement strand
CGTACAAAGTCGAGCTTAGAGCCCGACCCAAAAGTTATTGAGCAATACCAGCATATTGTGATTCACGCCGTCCTGCGAGAGATGGAGTGAATGATGGCATGGACTGGGAAACAACCATTGCCTCGTCCACCGCGTGGGCAACGATCGACTCCATCCGCATGCTCACACGTAGAACGGCAAGGTATTGCTATGTTTGGTGAACTTTCGAGGCAGGCACTTAGACTATACCGGCGGCGCGTTCCTGCGCCTTGCGGTCGCGCCAGCGGCTTTCGCGATCAGTTCGGCGGAAATCGGCAGGTTCGTCATTGTCTCTTATCCTCTTCCCGTCG
>NZ_ALVC01000552.1:0-461 GCF_000293195.2 Sphingomonas sp. LH128 | reverse complement strand
CCGCCAGCCCGGCGACCGGGAACCAGCGCATGGCTTTGGCGAAATCCTGCGCGTCAGCCTGAACGGCGGGGAGCGGCAGGCGGGTGAGGAACTGCAGGGCGAGGACGAGGTGCTTCATGAAGGCGCACACTCCCGTCGTCCCGGACTTGATCCGGGACCGGTGGCTGTCTTTAGGCGCGCGCGCTCGGCAGGGCGCCTGCAGCCCGGTGGGTTGTTCACGGCCAGCGGTCCCGGAGCAAGTCCGGGACGACGAGGACGTAGGCAGGCCATTACGACAACTCCACGATCTGCGCGCCTTCGCCAGGCCAGAGGCGCAGGCTCAGCACGCTCGCATAAGGCAGGTCGAAGGCCCAGACTTGCGGCTGCTCCATGTGGAACAGTACCGCCAGCGCCGCGCGCATCGCGCCGCCGTGAGTCAGTACGAGGCTCGGCACCGTGATCCCCGCCAGCGCCTGCTCCAC
>NZ_ALVC01000551.1:0-331 GCF_000293195.2 Sphingomonas sp. LH128 | reverse complement strand
CGCATGGCGTGGGGGCGGTACCGGTCCCACCATCGGCCTTGCCGAAGGCTTCGAGACCGCTCGCGCGTGGAGCCGCATCAACAACCTTCCGTGCTGGGCAACGTTGGGCTCGCGCCGGTTCGGTCTGGTTACAATCCCCGACAGCGTTACCGAACTGATCCTGGCAGGCGACTACGACACCGCAGGGCGCCGTGCCGTCAACCGGGCTTCCCATCGCTATGCGAATGACAACCGCGTGATCCGCGTCGATTTCCCAAAGAGCTACAAGGATTGGGCCCAAGCGCTCGAGGCCCTCGAGATGCAGAAGAGATGCCATGGGCGCGGGACGGTG
>NZ_ALVC01000550.1:0-29109 GCF_000293195.2 Sphingomonas sp. LH128 | reverse complement strand
ACCACGCGTCCGTTCGAAGACCCGGACTGTCTCTGCGCTACCGGAAACGCCGTCCATACGTTCCTGCGACACACGGCAGGACTTGGGACGGCCATCCCGGATAGCCTTCGGCCGATAACGATGCGAACCCTAACGACGGCCACATGGGACTTTCCGATGGAATACAGGTCGAGCCGGGCTGCACCGTGAGTTACCCGGCCGCTCGCCAGAGCTTCACGGAACACAAAACCCCGCGTCCCGGTGAGGACGCTCCCGACGCCGACCCGATGTTCACTTCGGATGCGTTGATTTCCCCGGCGTAATGGCCCGCACTCGCCAGCGGGCAAAGTCGTATGTGCTGCACGCACAACGCAGCCCCCCCACCCCGTCATTCCCGCGAAGGCGGGAACCCATCTGCTGACAGCGCCTGTTGAACCGGCATCAGCTGGGTCCCCGCCTTCGCGGGGATGACGGGGGTGGGATATATACCCTTAGGTTGGTGAGCCCTGACGATAGCTGGGCCGTTCACGGCCAGCGGTCCCAGCCTTCGCTGGGATGACAGGTAAAAGTGAGATCGCCGCTCAGAAACCCTCACCGCGTATGCGCAGTTCCCCGGTCACGCCTGTCGCCAGCACTACATTACCGATGTAGAATAGCGGCCAGGCCACCATCGCCAGAATCGCGTTGCCGCCTGCCGCCGCGATTTCCAGCACCACGCCCGCCACGACCAGCGCCGCGCCAAGGCCGACGCGCGAGCGCGGGAAGGTGCTGATCCATGCCGATGCCGCCATGCCGCCCAGCGCAAGGCCGAGGAACAGCGGCACGCCCACGCCTGCCCGGTCCGCCGCGAAGAAGCACAGCAGCGGCGTGCCCAGCGTCAGCACCAGCGCCGCCACCTTGCGCCCGCCGTCCATCACCGCACGGCGGTGCATCAGGAACAGCGACAGGCCGATCAGGAAGGCGATCAGCATCGCGTTCAGCCCGATCACCGGCACGTCGTACCACAGCGCCGAGCCGACCGCCTCCAGTCCCAGCATCCCCGCCAGCGAGCGGGTGTCGTTCCCCCGATGCCGCAGCACCGCATAGACCGCCAGCAAGGCCAGCGGCGCGCCCTTGAGCACGATCAGGTAAAGCCCCGGCAAGGTGCTCCCGCGCAGCCAGACCCACGCGACGGCAAGCACGATGCTAGCCAGCAGCCAGGGACGGCGTTCGATCAGGGCGCGGTGCGGCATGCGGTCTCCTTCGATAACCGCCATGCCATGACAGATGCCGCAGGGCTTTTCCATCGCCGCGATAGGGTCTAGGCGCTGCCGCATGACCCATCAGATCCACATCATCGGCGGCGGCCTCGCTGGAAGCGAAGCGGCATGGCAACTCGGCCGCCGGGGCTTCAAGGTGCGCCTCTCGGAAATGCGCGGGACCGGGGAACGCAGCCCGGCCCATCAGAGCGACGGCCTCGCCGAACTGGTCTGCTCCAATTCGTTCCGCTCGGACGATCACGAGAAGAACGCCGTCGGCCTGCTCCACCACGAGATGCGCCAATGCGATTCGCTCATCATGAGCGCCGCCGCCAAGGCTGAAGTGCCCGCCGGATCGGCGCTGGCCGTGGACCGCGAGATCTTCTCCGCCGAAGTCGAGGCGCGCCTTGCCGCGCTGCCCAACGTCGAGATCGTGCGCGAACGCATCGACGCCCTGCCCGCCGATGCGCCAGTGATCGTCGCCACAGGCCCCCTCACCGCAGAGGCGCTGGCCGGCTCGATCGGCAAGGCGACCGGCGCCGACAGCCTCGCGTTCTTCGACGCCATCGCCCCCATCGTCTACCGCGACACCATCGACATGGACGTGTGTTGGATGGCCTCGCGCTGGGACAAGGGCGAGACCAAGGACTACATCAACTGCCCGATGACCAAGGAGCAGTACCTGGCATTCCACGCGGGGCTAGTCGCGGGCGAGAAGACCGCGTTCAAGGAGTGGGAGGCAAACACCCCCTACTTCGACGGCTGCATGCCCATCGAAGTCATGGCCGAGCGCGGCATCGACACCCTGCGCTTCGGCCCGATGAAGCCGGTCGGTCTCGACAACCCGCACTGGGCGACCCCGGAGCACCCGAACGGCCGCTGGGCCTATGCGGTGGTGCAGCTGCGGCAGGACAACAACCTCGGAACGATCTGGAACATGGTCGGCTTCCAGACCAAGCTGAAGCACGCCGAGCAAGTGCGCCTGTTCCGCACGATCCCGGGGCTGGAGAACGCCGAGTTCGCGCGTCTCGGCGGCCTGCACCGCAACACCTTCCTCAATTCGCCGGTGCTGCTGGACCGCACCCTGCGCCTGAAGACCGCGCCGAATGTGCGCTTTGCCGGGCAGATCACCGGCTGCGAAGGCTATGTAGAGAGCGCCGCGGTCGGCCTGATGGCGGGCCTGATGGCCTCGGCTGACCTCGCGGGCCGCGAATGGCAGGCCCCGCCGCGCACAACTGCGATGGGCGCCCTGCTCTCGCACATCACCGGCGATGCCGAGGCCGAGACCTATCAGCCGATGAACGTCAACTTCGGCCTGTTCCCGCCGCTGCACGACGTAAAGAAGAAGCAGCGCAAGGAGGCCTATACAGAGCGCGCCAAGGCCGAGATCGCGCCGTGGCTTGAGAGCATCGCGGTCTGACACTGGTGCGGCCCGCCCCTGCCCCCTCCCGCAAGCGGGAGGGGAATGAGAGGCCTGCGCTTACCCCCTCCCGTTTACGGGAGGGGCAGCGAGACTTGCGAGCGTAGCGAGTTAGTCGCAGCGGGGTGGGCACCACCCGACCGCAAAAATCAACACGAACACTTCGCCTTGGGCTTAGGCGGCGGCGCCGTCTTGCGGAATTCGGCAGGCGTGAGATAGCCGTCGCGGTCGCCGTCGGCGCCGTCGAACTTGTCGACCGTGGCCACGGCCCATTCCTCGAACGTCAGCAGATTGTTGCCGTCCTTGTCGAGCTTGCGGAAAATGTCCGAGCGCGTCGAAAGCATCTCGTTGCGGGAAATCCGTCCATCACGGTCGCGATCGTAGCGTCCGAAGCGGCGCTGCTCGCGGCTGAGTTCGGTCGCCTCGGGAAGTTCGGGGCCGACCATGTCGCCCACATCGGCGCTCGGCAGCGGGGCAGGCTCCGTCGCCATCGGCGCCGCTGGTGGGGCGGCGGCCTCGACTTCGGCGTGTCCCTGCCACCAGAACAGGCCGATGCCCAGGAGTACGAAAACGGCGAGGCCGCCAAGCAGAAAGCGATTCATTGCGCGGTATCCATGACCCCGCGATCCTAGAACCACCCGGCGCGCGAGCGGAAATTACAACGCTGCAATCAGAACCCCAGCAGCCCGAGCCGCATCGCCTTGAGCATGGCAGCAGGCGAAGTCGCGCCGGATTCTTCACCCTTGGCGAGACGCCGCGCGGCTAGGCCGTGAAGCACCATCAGCGGGCGCAAGGAACGGGACACCCGCGCACCGCTGCTCGCCTGTGCGAGTTCGCGCGCGGTCTCACGCTCGCTGGCATGGCCGAGCCGCATCGCCAGATCGTTGAGCGCCCAGGCGCGGCCCAGCTTCATCGCGGCCTCGCGCTCCTGGCTCCGGCCGAGAGCGTCGGCCAGCGCGGCGAACGCCTCGGCCCTGCCATGCGCCATGGTCTCAAGCGCTTCGGCGAAAAGCGGCGCGGGCCCGGTCATGGCTTCCCAGCCATCGACGAGCGCGGCGAGACCGCCGTGATGGCCGTTCCAGCTTTTCAGCAGCGCCAGCAGGGGCTCGCCATTGGGCCACTGCTCGGCCGACTGGCCGAGGGATTCGCGCCACCATGCCAGACGCAGCTGCGCCATCATCGGCTCGCGCGAATGCCGCAGCAGATGCGCAAGGCGCGCGTCGAGCGCCAACAATGCCAGCGTCTGCTCACGCGCGGACTTCGGCGCATAGACCAGCGCCAGGCGCGACACTGTGGGCAGCGACTGCACGAGGATGTCCTCGTTCGAGGCGGAAATCGTGGGAGTTGGGGAGTCGGTCACCCGGTTTCCCTAGTCGGTGCCGGAGCGAGGCGAAACCCCAAACGCGACACGGGCGACGGTGCCGAAGCACCGCCGCCCGCGCATCATCTCAAAGCCCGTGGGCGAAGAGATTACCTGTAGGTGACCTTCTTCACCGCCGCCACGATGCGGTCAGCGTCGATGATCGCCAGCTTTTCGAGGTTCGCGGCGTAAGGCAGCGGCACGTCCTCGTTGCACACGCGCACGACCGGCGCGTCGAGGTTGTCGAAGCCGTCTTCCATGCAGATCGCGATGATTTCCGAGGCGATCGAGCAGACCGGGAAGCCTTCCTCGGCCACGACCATGCGGTTGGTCTTGGCGAGGCTGGCGAGCACCGTTTCCTTGTCGAGCGGGCGCAGGGTGCGAAGATCGATGACTTCGGCGTCGATGCCCTCTTCGGCCAGACGCTCGGCTGCCTCGAGAGCGAGGCCGACGCCGATCGAGTAGGACACGATCGTCACGTCCTTGCCTTCGCGCATGATCCGCGCCTTGCCGATCGGCAGGACGTGGTCGTCCAGTTCGGGCAGTTCGAACGAACGACCGTAGACCAGCTCGTTCTCGAGGAACACGACCGGGTCTTCCGAACGGATGGCCGCCTTGAGCAGGCCCTTGGCGTCCGAAGCATCGTACGGCGCAATGACCACGAGGCCGGGGACGTTGGCGTACCACGGACCGTAGTTCTGCGAGTGCTGGGCGCCCACGCGCGAGGCCGCGCCGTTGGGACCACGGAACACGATCGGGCAGCGCATCTGGCCGCCGGACATGTAGTTGGTCTTGGCGGCCGAGTTGATGATGTGGTCGATCGCCTGCATGGCGAAGTTGAACGTCATGAACTCGATGACCGGACGCAGACCGCCCATCGCCGCGCCGGTGCCGATGCCGGCGAAGCCGTACTCGGTGATCGGCGTGTCGATGACGCGGGTGGGACCGAACTCTTCGAGCAGGCCCTGAGTCACCTTGTAGGCGCCCTGGTACTCGGCGACTTCCTCGCCCATCACGAAGACGCGGCTGTCGCGGCGCATTTCCTCGGCCATGGCGTCGCGCAGAGCGTCGCGTACGGTCGAGGTCTTCATGTTGGTGCCATGCGGCAGCTGCGGGTCGCGTGCGGTCTTGAGGTCGCTGGCGAGATTGGCGGTGCCGCCCTCGGCAGGCTTCTTCTCTTCCGACTTGGGAGCCTCTTCGACCTTTTCGGCAGCCTTGGGCGCTTCGACGGCGGAGGCATCCTCGCCTTCACCGGCCAGCATCGCGATCACGGTGCCGACCTTCACGCCCTCGGTGCCTTCGGCGACGAGGATCTTGCCGACGGTGCCTTCGTCGATGGATTCGAATTCCATCGTCGCCTTGTCGGTCTCGATTTCAGCAAGGATGGTGCCCGAGGAAACCTCGTCGCCTTCCTTGACCAGCCACTTGGCCAGCTTGCCCTCTTCCATCGTCGGGGAGAGAGCGGGCATCTTCAGTTCGATCGCCATCTCAGTAGCTCTCCACCAGGACGTCGGTATACAGTTCGGGGGCGCTGGGCTCCGGCGAGTTCTCGGCGAAGTCGGCGGACTGGGCGACCTGCGCGCGGATGCGCTTGTCGACTTCCTTGAGGCTTTCTTCGGTCACGCCCATGGCCAGCAGTTCGGTCTTGGCGTGGTCGATCGGGTCGCGCTTTTCGCGCACGCCCTGGACTTCCTCGCGACTGCGGTACTTCGCAGGGTCCGACATCGAGTGGCCGCGATAGCGGTACGTGTTCAGTTCCATGAGAACCGGACCATTGCCCGCGCGCACGTATTCCAGCGCGATCTCGGCCGACTTGCGGACTTCGAGAACGTCCATGCCGTCCACCGACATGCCGGGAATGCGGAACGCGGTGCCGCGGCGGTGGAAGTGCGTCTCGGCCGAGCCGCGCTTCACGGCGGTGCCCATGGCGTAGCCGTTGTTCTCGATCACGAAGATGATCGGCAGCTTCCAGAGAGCCGCCATGTTGAAGCTCTCGTAGACCTGGCCCTGGTTGGCCGCGCCATCGCCGAAGTAGGCCATCGCGACGCCGCCGTCTTCACGGTACTTGTGCGCGAACGCCAGACCCGCGCCAAGCGAGACCTGCGCGCCGACGATGCCGTGGCCGCCGTAGAAGCGATGCTCCACGGAGAACATGTGCATCGAGCCGCCCTTGCCCTTCGAGATACCGGCTTCGCGGCCGGTCAGCTCGGCCATGATGACCTTGGGATCGATGCCGTAGGCGAGCATGTGGCCATGGTCGCGGTAACCGGTGATCACCGAGTCCTTGTCGTTGTCGAGCGCGGACTGCAGGCCCACGGCGACAGCTTCCTGGCCGATGTAGAGGTGGCAGAAGCCGCCGATCAGGCCGAGGCCGTAAAGCTGGCCGGCCTTTTCCTCGAAGCGGCGGATGAGCAGCATCTGCTCATAGAAATGCAGGAGCTCTTCCTTGGAAGGCTTGTAGCGCTTGTCCGCGTCCAGGGCTTCCTGGAGGCTGTGGAGCGCGAAATCCTCTTCTACGGCAGCGGTTTCTACTGCCGGGGTCTTTGCTTTGGGCAACGGGTGCTCCCCATCGTTGGTGCGATCGTTTCAGTGAGGGCGGTATAGGAAGGACGCAGCCAAAGCGAAAGCGCGCAGGCTCGAAAACGGGCTCCGAACGTGGACTTTTTTGCAACGAGGTTTGCAAAAAACGGCATTGCGACATCTCTCCAACGAGAGGCAACGCGCGAGACCTCAGGGGAGTTGCATAACCATCTCGTCGGGACGCGCGACGTTCAGGTTGCTGCGGACCAGTTCGCCCGCGAGGTCGGGATCCATCTTCCTGGGATCGAGCAGTGCGACGCGGTTCTTGAGATGATCGCGATCGACCTTGAGATCGACCAGTTGCTTCTCGCGCTGATCGAGCAGGCGCTGGTTTTCACCCCAAGCAAGCAAGCCGCTGGGTCCGGCGACGCACCAGAGACCCATGAGCAACAGCAGCGCGAGGGCAAGGCCCTTCACGAGACGTTCTCTGGCTATGTTGGTGTCCTGTCGCACGGTCCGCATATGTCGCTTGAATCACATGTGATTCGGGGTTGCAAGCCCAAACTCTAAAGGATTCCTGCGGTTTGCGACAGGTGGAGGAGAAGTGCTGGAAACATGCGGGCAAAGTTTTCGTGTTGATAAGTTTCGCAAGGCGTCAAGTGTTAACTAGACGACATTAAAAGCGCCTAACGGACGCAGGGGTTTACCACCCCTGCACCCCGTATACCGTCGAGGTCACGCGCGACGCATCCTTACGCTCGACGGTGAAGTGGAAGACAAAATAGCTTCGGCGTCATCTTGGCTGACAAGGCTGCACAGACAACGACGACGGTATGGGGGTCTGGGGCGATGGCCCCAGATTCCTTGTGTTGATCTTGTTCCGCTTTCTCTCCGACCCTGCTAGGCGCTCGCCCCATGTTGAGCATTCGCGATATCACCGTGCGCCTCGGCGGCCGCACCATCATCGACGGCGCGTCGGCCACGCTGCCGCAAAACGGCAAGATCGGGCTGATCGGCCGTAACGGCGCCGGCAAGTCCACGCTGGTGAAGACCATCATTGGCGAACTCGATCCCGACGGCGGTTCGGTCGAGATGCCGCGCCGTGCGCGTCTCGGCTACATTGCGCAGGAGGCACCCAACGGCACCCGAACCCCATTCGAGGCAGTGGTAGAAGCCGACACCGAGCGCACCGCACTTCTGGCCGAGGCCGAGACGTGCACCGATCCCAACCGCCTCGGCGACGTGCACGAGCGGCTGATCGCGATCGACGCCTACACCGCCCCTGCCCGCGCGGCGCGCATCCTCGTCGGCCTCGGCTTCGACGAGGAGATGCAGGCGCGCCCTCTCGACAGTTTCTCGGGTGGCTGGAAGATGCGCGTCGCGCTCGCCTCGCTGCTGTTCTCCGAGCCCGACGTCATGCTGCTCGACGAACCGTCGAACCACCTCGACCTCGAAGCGACGCTGTGGCTGGAGAACTTCCTCAAGAGCTACCCCAAGACGCTGCTGGTCATCAGCCACGAGCGCGACCTGCTCAACACCGTGGTCGATCACATCCTGCACCTGCAACAGGGCAAGCTGACGCTCTATCCCGGCGACTACGACAGCTTCGAGCGCATCCGCGCCGAACGCGCCGCCCAGGCCGCCGCCGCCCGCGCCAACCAGGAAGCGCAGAAGAAGAAGCTGGCCGATTACGTCGCGCGCAATTCGGCGCGTGCCTCGACCGCGAAGCAGGCGCAGTCTCGCGCCAAGATGTTGGCGAAGATGCAGCCGATCGCGGCGATGGCGGAGGACGCCTCGCTCAGCTTCGACTTCCCCAGCCCCGACGAACTGCGCCCACCGCTCATCACGCTGGACCTCGCCGCCGTGGGCTACGTCGAGGACAAGCCGATCCTGCGCCGCCTCAACTTGCGCATCGATCCCGAGGACCGCATCGCGCTGCTGGGCCGCAACGGCAACGGCAAGACCACGCTGGCGCGCCTGCTTGCACGCCAGCTGGAGCCGATGGAAGGCGGGATCACCTTCTCGCCCAAGATCCGCATCGGCTACTTCACGCAGTATCAGGTGGAGGAACTGCCGGGCGATTCCACCCCGCTGGAATTGATGACCCGCGCGATGGAGGGCAAGCCGCCGCTCGCGGTGCGCGGGCAGCTCGGCCGCTTCGGCTTCTCGGGCAACCGCGCGACGGCGGTGACTGGCACGCTTTCGGGCGGTGAGCGCGCGCGTCTGGCGCTGGCGCTGGTGACGCGCGACGCGCCGCACATGCTGATCCTCGACGAGCCGACCAACCACCTCGACGTCGATGCGCGCGAGGCTCTGGTGCAGGCGCTCAACTCGTTCGAGGGCGCGGTGATCCTCGTCAGCCACGATCGCCACATGGTCGAACTGGCGGCCGACCGGCTGGTACTGGTCGAAGGCGGCACGGCGGAGAACTACGACGGGTCGATGGAGGACTACATCGACTTCGTGCTCGGCCGGAACCAGCCCAAGGTCGAGACGGTCTCAGCCAAGGGCGGCGATGCACCGGTCAAGAAGAGCGGCGCCATCGCGCGCGAGGAACTGAAGGCACTGCGCAAGAAGGTGACGGCGGCCGAGACGCGCATGAAGCGCGCACAAGCTCACGTCGACAGCCTGCTCGACGCGCTGGCCGATCCGGCCTCGGCGAAGGGCGATCTCAAGGGCCTGGCAGTCGGTGCGCTGGGCAAGCTTCACGGGACGGCGGCGGAAGCCCTCGAACTGGCCGAGACCGAATGGCTGGAGGTCCACGAAGAACTCGAAACCTTGATGGGCCGCGGGAAATGAGCGTCGCCTTCCGGCGCGACGGGGATGAGGAGCACTTGGAGCCCAAGTTCGAGGTGCCGATCCCGCCGGGTCCGAACCTTGTGACCGTACACGGGCGGCAACTGATCGTCGGCAAGATCGCGGAATTGGAAGCACAAGTCGCGGCACTGACCGAGGAGACCGCGCTCACTTCGGCCAAGCGGGATTTGCGCTACTGGCAGGCGCGGGTCGATACGGCGCAAGTGCAGCCGGTGCCGGAGGGCGGCATCGTCCGCTTCGGCAGCCGCGTGCGGTTCATGCTGGGGGGCAAGGCGCGCGAGATCGTCATCGTCGGCCATGACGAGGCAGATCCGGCGCACGACCGGCTCGCATTCGTCGCCCCGCTCGCCAAGGCACTGCTGGGCGCGGAAGTGGGCGATTTCGTGGACTTCAACGGCCGGGAAGAGGCGATCGAAGTTCTGGAAGTCAGCGCGGGATAATCTACTTCGTCATTGCGAGCGAAGCGAAGCAATCCAGAGCAGCACCACGACGCCCTGGGTTGCTTCGCTTCGCTCGCAATGACGAGGGGCTAGTTAGCGCACCCAGTCTTTCTCGGGAATACCAAGCAGGCGCAGCACGCTGGTCAGGTCACCGCGATCGATCCAGCCGTTCGAGGCCGCGCGTGCCTTGGGCTTGGCGTGATAGGCGATGCCGTAAGTCGCCGTCTCCAACATCGGAATATCATTCGCACCGTCGCCGGTCGCGAGACTGGTGACACCCTCGCCCCCCATGTTTCCGGCCGCTTCCAGTTCGGCCAGCAGCGTCGCCTTCTTCACCGACGAATCGACGATCCCGCCGACGAGGCCGCCGGTCAGCTTGCCGTCCGCAACTTCGAGGCGGTTGCCGACGACATGCTCGAAGCCCAGCATCTCCGCCACGGGATCGGCGAAGTGATGGAAGCCGCCGGTCACCAGTACGGTGCGGCAGCCCAGCTTCTTGAGCGTCTCGACCAGCACTTTCGCACCCGGCATCGGCCGGATTCGCGTGGCGAGGCATTCGTCGATGGCGCTGGTGGAGAGCCCCTTCAGCAGCCCGACACGCTCGCGCAGGGCCTGCTCGAAGTCGAGTTCGCCCTGCATGGCGCGCTCTGTGATGTCGGCGATGCGCTCCTTCAACCCTGCGAAATCGCCGAGTTCGTCGATGCATTCCTGCCCGATCATGGTCGAATCCATGTCGGAAATGAACACCTTGGGCACCACCGGTTCATCGGCGGCGACGAGGCCGTCAGTCGTGCCGAAATGCGCGTCGAGCGCGGCGCGCAGGACGTCGGCGTTATCATCAGGCGAGTCGATCTGCATCGTCTGCCCGCAGAAATCGAGCATCGTCGCATCCGCGATCCGCACGCCGCCTTCAGCCATTTGCGCTTTCGCGGCTTCGAGACTGGTCGAAAGATGATCCGGTTCTGCTATCAGCCGGGCAATGAGCACTGCGAATTCCCTTGATGCGCCATACGATATCTCAGCCGGAGACCGGCCGCCGCTGGCGCTCATCGCAGGGCCGACCGCCAGCGGCAAGAGCGATTGTGCGGTCGCCCTGGCGCAGGAACTCGAACGTCGGGGCCGCCGCGCGGTGGTGGTCAACGCGGACAGCTCGCAAGTCTACGCCGACCTGACGGTCCTGAGCGCGCGTCCGACCGAAGCGGACATGGGCGGCATCGAGCACCGCCTGTTCGGTGCCTGGGACGGCGCGCAAAGCTGCTCCGCAGCCGACTGGGCGCGCGCGGCAGCCGGGACCATCGCGCAAGTCCACGCCGAGGGCGCGGTGCCGATCCTCGTCGGCGGCACCGGCCTTTATATCCGCACCATGCTCGACGGGATCGCGCCGATCCCTGCGATCGATCCGGACATCCGCGAGGCGGTGCGTGCCCTGCCCGTCGCCGAGGCCTACGCTGCCCTCCTCGTCGAAGACCCCGAGCGTGCCGCCCGCCTCTCCCCGGCAGATACCACGCGCGTCGCACGCGCGCTGGAGGTCGTGCGCTCCACCGGTCACGGCCTCACGCACTGGCAGACACAGACCGAAGGCGGCATCGGCCACGCGGTCGCGCTTCACCCTGCGATCCTGCTGCCCGAGCGCCAGTGGCTTTATGCGCGCTGCGACCTGCGGTTCGAGCGCATGGTCGAGCGCGGCGCCCTGGCGGAAGTGGAGGCACTCCTCGCCCGCGATCTCGACCCCGCCCTCGCGGTGATGCGCGCCATCGGCGTCCCGGAGCTCACGGGCGTCATCAAGGGCGAATGGACGCTGCAAACCGCCATCGAACGCGGATCGCAGGCGACCCGCAACTACGCCAAGCGCCAATTTACGTGGCTGAGGCACCAGCCCCCTGCGGATTGGCATCGCCTGCAATGTGAAAATTACAACTCAAATGCCATAAATGATATTTTATTGCGCTTTCCGGGTTGACCTGACATATCCACATGCCTAGAGGCCGATCCTACCTCGCTGATGGAAGTTATGCGGGGAGGAGAGGAGACGACCCGGTACGCCCAAGCCGACGTGCCGGGTCGGATTCATTAGGGAGGCAGCCGGAATTGCCGGTGCTCCCGCCCGAACGAATTAATGAAGGAATGTATTGTGAGTGAAGAGCGCAGCGGCGCGAGCATCCTGGTCGAAAGCCTGGTCAAGCAGGGGGTCGAGTTCGTATTCGGCTATCCCGGCGGCGCCGTGCTACCGATCTACGACGCTCTCTTCGGTGACGAACGACTTCGCCACATCCTCGTCCGCCACGAGGCCGGTGCGGCGCACGCCGCCGAAGGTTATGCGCGTTCGACCGGCAAGCCCGGCGTCGTGCTGGTCACCTCCGGCCCCGGCGCGACCAACGCGATCACAGGCATTGCCGACGCGTTCCTGGATTCGATCCCGCTTGTGGTCATCACCGGCCAGGTTCCCACCGGGCTGATCGGATCGGATGCATTCCAGGAAGCCGACACCGTTGGCATCTCGCGCCACTGCACCAAGCACAACTATCTGGTGAAGGACCCGAACGACCTTGCCGCGGTGATCGACGAGGCGTTCCAGATCGCCACCACCGGCCGCCCCGGCCCAGTGCTGATCGACATCCCCAAGGATGTCCAGATCGCCATGGCAACGTGGAACGACGGCCCGATCCAGCGCAAGCAGCGCTACAACCCGCGCACCGAGGGCACCTCGGAAGAGATCGCCCGCGCGGTCGAGATGCTGGCCAATGCCAAGACTCCGGTGTTCTACACCGGCGGCGGCGTCATCAACGCCGGTCCGCGCGCCACCGCGCTGCTGCGCGAGCTGCAGGCGAAGACCGGCGCGCCCGTCACCTCCACGCTGATGGGCCTCGGCGCGTTCCCGGCCGACCACGCCGACTGGCTGGGCATGCTGGGCATGCACGGAACGTTCGAGGCCAACATGGCGATGAACCAGGCTGACCTCATCCTGTGCGTCGGTGCCCGCTTCGACGACCGCGTGACCGGCCGCCTCGACGCCTTCGCGCCGAATTCCGAGAAGATTCACATCGACATCGACCGCGCATCAATCAACAAGGTCGTGCCGGTGGACCTGCCGATCATCGGCGACTGCGCCGTGGTGCTCGAACAGATCCTCACCGAGTGGGGCACCCGCAAGGCTCAGGACCTGACCGCGTGGAAGGCCCGCGTCGACGGCTGGCGGGAACGCAAGAGCCTCGCTTACCCCTCGAACGCGCAGGCGATCATGCCGCAGCTGGCGGTCGAGCGACTGTACGAGCTGACCAAGTCGAAGGACCCGGTTATCTCCACCGAAGTCGGCCAGCACCAGATGTGGGCGGCACAGTACTTCCCCTTCTTTAAGCCCAACAAGTGGCTGACTTCGGGCGGTCTGGGCACCATGGGCTACGGCCTGCCCGCAGCGATCGGCGCGCAGTGCGGCAACCCCGACAGCCTCGTCATCGACATCGCGGGCGACGCCTCGATCCAGATGAACATCCAGGAGCTGGGCACCGCCACGCAGTACCGCCTGCCGGTCAAGGTCTTCATCCTCAACAACGAGTGGATGGGCATGGTCCGCCAGTGGCAGGAACTGACGTACGAGAGCCGCTATTCGAACTCCTATTCGGACAGCCTGCCTGACTTCGTGAAGCTGGCCGAGGCTTACGGCTGGAAGGGCATCCGCATCGAGAACGAGAGCGAGCTTGATGCGGGCATCCAGGCGATGATCGACCATCCCGGTCCGGTGATCGTCGACTGTCTGGTCCACAAGGAAACCAACTGCTTCCCGATGATCCCCTCGGGCGCGGCGCACACCGACATGATCCTCTACGGCGACAGCGTTGCCGGCACGATGGACGACGAAGCCAAAGCGCTGGTCTGAGGACGAGAGAACCCATGATGCACATCCAGCATGAAGCCGAGGAACGGCACGTCCTGACCGTGACGGTCGACAACGAGGCGGGCATTCTCGCCAAGATCGCAGGCCTGTTCACCGCACGCGGCTACAATATCGACAGCCTCACCGTGGCCGACATCACCGACAACCATTCGGTGAGCCGGATCACGATCGTGACGCACGGCCCGCGCAGCCAGATCGACCAGATCCACGCGCAGCTCGAGCGTCTCGTTCCGGTCCACAAGGTCGTCGATCTCACCGAAGTCGGCCCGCATGTGGCGCGCGAACTGGCGCTGGTGAAGGTCGCGGGCGTCGGCGAGAAGCGTGTCGAGGCCCTGCGTATCGCCGACGTGTTCCGCGCTCGCCCGGTCGATACCACGACCGAAAGCTTCATCTTCGAGATGACCGGCGCCCCGGACAAGATCGACAGCTTCGTGGCGCTGATGCGCGACCTCGGCCTCGTCGAGGTCGGCCGCACCGGCATCGTCGCCATGGCCCGTGGGCCTGAAGAAGCCTGAACTTCAAAATTGCGTTGGCCCGTTCGGGCGGCGCTTGGACAATAACCGTCCCGGTTCGCCGGGATGACGGAAGGAAGAACGATGAAGGTCTATTACGACGCCGATTGCGACATCAACCTGATCGCCGAGAAGAACATCGCGATCCTGGGTTACGGCAGCCAGGGCCATGCCCATGCCCAGAACCTGCGTGATTCGGGCGTCAAGAACGTCGCCATCGCCCTGCGTGACGGTTCGGCAACCGCCAAGAAGGCCGAAGCCGCCGGCTTCAAGGTCATGTCGAACAAGGACGCCGCCGCATGGGCCGACGTCATCATGATCCTCGCTCCCGACGAGCATCAGGCCGCCATCTACGCCGCCGACATCCATGAGAACCTGAAGCCCGGCGCCGCGCTCGCCTTCGCGCACGGCCTCAACGTCCACTTCGGCCTGATCGAGCCGCGCACCGACATCGACGTGTTCCTGATCGCGCCCAAGGGCCCGGGCCACACCGTGCGCAGCGAATACCAGCGCGGCGGCGGCGTGCCCTGCCTCATCGCGATCCACCAGGACACCACCGGCAACGCGCAGGACATCGCCCTCGCCTATGCTTCGGGCGTCGGCGGCGGCCGTTCGGGCATCATCGAGACCAACTTCCGCGAGGAATGCGAAACCGACCTGTTCGGTGAGCAGGCCGTGCTCTGCGGCGGCGCAACCGCGCTGGTCCAGGCCGGCTTCGAGACGCTGGTGGAAGCCGGCTACGCTCCCGAGATGGCCTACTTCGAGTGCCTCCACGAACTGAAGCTGATCGTCGACCTGATGTATGAAGGCGGCATCGCCAACATGCGCTACTCGATCTCGAACACCGCCGAATACGGCGACATCAAGACCGGTCCGCGCATCATCACCGAAGAGACCAAGAAGGAAATGAAGCGCGTTCTGGAAGACATCCAGTCGGGCCGCTTCGTGAAGGACTTCGTGCTCGACAACCGCGCCGGCCAGCCCGAGCTGAAGGCTTCGCGCCTTGCCGCCAAGCGTCACCCGATCGAGGAAACCGGCGCCAAGCTGCGCGCCATGATGCCCTGGATCGGCGCCAACGCCCTGGTCGACAAGACCAAGAACTAAGGTTCATCCGAATCCTTGCGGCGGGCGGGTGGTCGAAAGGCCGCCCGCCCGTTTTGCTTTGGCTCATCGCTTCCGCCGCGTCGGCGCATGAAAATCCGGCGGCTTTCCCGCCACCCAGCGCACGAACCGCGCGATTTCCTCCACCTTCAGAAGCTCCGCGCTTTCCGGCTTCATCCGCGCCAGTTGCGCATTGCCCAGCGCTGCATGGATCGTCCGGTGACAGATCGGATGAAGCGGCACCGTCTCGCGCCCTCCCCGGCTCTTGGGCACCGGGTGATGCCATTCCACCTTGCACCCCAGCGGCCGTGCGCACAGCCAGCAGGTGCGATCGTCATCGTCCACTTCGCCCTCCGGTGCAGCGCATTAGTAAGTTATCAAAGTTTCAACCTTAACAGTGCCTGGAATTAGGCATGGATCGCCCCCTTCCAAGGGCGGCGCTTGAGGTTGACGGTTTCATGACGGCATTCGGTCGGCGCAACGGCATCGGTGGTATGGGTCAGGGCGCGCGCCCTGCTTTCGGCGTGGCGAAGCCGCTCAAGAGCGGAGGCGATGTCGTCGCCGCCATTCCGGGTTCGGCGCCCGTTCCCGGCGACCAGTTTCCCTCCATCTCGGGCGACTCGCTTGCCCCGTCGCGCGACGATGCCATGTCGCGGCTCGCCGATCGCGCCAACGCGGTCCATGCCGAGTCCGAGCAGAACGGCTTCGAAGCCTCGATCCACAAGATCAAAGAGCAGGTTCTGCCGCGCCTGCTGGAGCGCGTCGATCCCGAAGCCGCCGCGACGCTGACCAAGGATGAGCTGTCGGAGGAATTCCGTCCGATCATCATGGAGGTCCTCGCCGAGTTGAAGATCACCTTCAACCGCCGCGAACAGTTCGCGCTGGAAAAGGTGCTGATCGACGAACTGCTCGGCTTCGGGCCGCTGGAGGAACTGCTCAACGACCCGGATATCTCCGATATCATGGTCAACGGCCCGAACCAGACCTACATCGAAAAGAAGGGCAAGCTGCAGCTCGCACCGACCAAGTTCCGCGACGAGCAGCACTTGTTCCAGATCGCCCAGCGCATCGTCAACCAAGTCGGCCGCCGTGTCGACCAGACCACGCCGCTGGCCGACGCCCGCCTCAAGGACGGCAGCCGCGTCAACGTGATCGTCCCGCCGCTGTCGCTGCGCGGAACTGCCATCTCGATCCGTAAGTTCTCCGAGAAGCCGATCACCATCGACATGCTCCAGGGCTTCGGCTCGATGAGCGAGAAGATGGCGACCGCGCTCAAGATCGCCGGGGCCTGCCGCATGAACGTGGTGATCTCGGGCGGTACGGGTTCGGGCAAGACGACGATGCTCAACGCCCTGTCCAAGATGATCGACCCGGGCGAGCGCGTGCTGACGATCGAGGACGCGGCCGAACTTCGCCTGCAGCAGCCCCACTGGTTGCCGCTGGAAACCCGTCCGCCGAACCTCGAAGGCCAGGGCGCGATCACCATCGGCGACCTCGTCAAGAACGCCCTGCGTATGCGTCCTGACCGCATCATCCTCGGCGAAATCCGCGGCGCCGAGTGCTTCGACCTGCTCGCCGCCATGAACACAGGCCACGACGGTTCGATGTGCACGCTCCACGCCAACAGCCCGCGCGAATGCCTGGGCCGTATGGAGAACATGATCCTGATGGGCGACATCAAGATCCCCAAGGAAGCCATCAGCCGCCAGATCGCCGAGTCCGTCGACCTCATCGTGCAGGTGAAGCGCCTGCGCGACGGCTCGCGCCGCACCACCAACATCACCGAGGTGATCGGCATGGAAGGCGACGTCATCGTCACCCAGGAACTGTTCAAGTTCGAGTATCTGGACGAGACCGACGACGGCAAGATCATCGGCGAATTCCGCCCCTCGGGCCTGCGCCCCTACACGCTGGAGAAGGCCCGCCAGTTCGGCTTCGACCAGGCCTATCTCGAAGCCTGTCTGTAACGAAGTGCACCCCGGCGGATCACCCCGGGGTTTACACAAACGAGGCAGTGAAACATCTGTCACCTTAGGCGCCCGGTCGGTCCGGGTCCGCCGCCCGATCGATCTGCGCCAGCAGCGACAAAAGCGCGCGATTATCAGGCTTTAGTTCGGTCGCAATGTGACGACCGCGATATATCCGCACTTTCAGCAATCCGAAGCGCGCCCGCACCGCGCGCTCCTCGGGTGTGACCTTTCGTTTTTCCGGCGGCTTGCCTGTCACCTTGTCCCAGGCGGCGGCAAAGCTGCCCGCGCCGGGCTTGCGACGCAGACGATAGGCACTCTCGCGCGACAGTCCCACGCGGAGCGCCTCTGCCTCGACACCGCCGCCCTGCGCCAAGGCAGCGAGAAAGGCCGCCTGCCGCGCGGGCGTCCACCCGTCCTTGCGCGGACGCACGGGCACGGGTGCGAAGGCGGGGACACGGATATGGCGGGGGCGGTTGAGAGCGCGCGGCGGAGGCTGGTTCATCCACCACGTTAAACGTGATTGCGCGGATGTAGGAAAGCGGCCCGTAAGTGCGTAGCCTCAAGCGTGTCGTATTCCTTCGTCATCCCCGCGAAGGCGGGGACCCATCTGATGCCCTTTCAACAGGACGCCTCAGGAGATGGGTTCCCACCTTCGCGGGAATGACGAGGTCTGTTCAATCAAACGAGATCACGCAGAGTTACTGCTTCTCGAAAGCTGCGGTGATGGCGATCTGCGTCTCGTCACTGACCAGCGGCGCGTACTTGGTGACGCCGAACTCGGTGCGCTTGATCGTGCCCACGGCATTGAAGCCGAGCGTATAGACCTTCTTCATCGGATTGACGTTGGCCGCCTTGAAGCTCGCCTTGAGCGTCACCGGCTTGGTCACGCCGTGCAGGGTCAGATTGCCGGTGACGTCGGCGGTGCTGGCGCCGGTCTTCACCACTTTGGTCGAGACGAAGCGCATCGTCGGGTACTGGGCGGCGTCGAACCATTCGGCACCGACCAGTTCCTCATCGAGCGTCTTGTTGGTGGTGGAGACGGAAGCCACCGGAACCGAAACATCCAGCTTCGCCGAGGCCAGGTTCTTCGGATCAAGCGACAGCGTACCTGACGCGCCCGGCAGGGTGCCGAAGAACTCGCTAATGCCGAAGTGATCGACGGTGAAGCGCACCAGCGTGTGCGCACTGTCGAGCGCATAGTTGCCCGCCTGCACGGCAGCGGCATTGGTATCGGCCTGCTGCGCCACGATCGGGGCGGCAACGACGAGAGACGCAGCGGCCAGAGCCGATGCAAGATAGCGGTTCATTCGAATTCTCCGAAAGGAAAGGCGGGAAAGGTCAATGCTTGCGCGTTGATCCCATTGCCGATCCCTTACGGCCAGCCCGATAAAATCGATCCACTTGTTCAGGTTTGTCGAACAAGTCGGCCTAATATCAACCGCCCAGCCACTCCCGCGCCGACAGGCCCAGGAGCAGCACCGCCACCATCAGCGAGAAGAAGAAGATGGGCGTCCACGGCATGAAACCCACCCTCTCAATGTTCTTGCGGCGATGCCGCCGGTGATCGCCCAGCCAGGCAATCACCGCGACCAGCGCGGCGAGGCTGCCGCAAATGGTCATCCAATGCAGAGAATCGTCCATGCCCCGCCTTGCCCTCGCGCGCGGCGGAGTTAAAGCGCCCTTTCGTGACCGCACCTTCCACTACCATTCGCAAAGACCGCCCGATGCTGGCCATCGCCCTGCGCCTTGCCGCGATGGTAATGCTCTCGACGATGTTCATGCTGGTGAAGCTGGCGGGCGAAGCGGGCGTGTCGCTGCCCGAACTGGTGTTCTGGCGACAGGCGATGGCGGTGCCGATCATCCTCGGCTGGCTGGCGGCGACCGGCAATCTCGGCCTCCTGCGCACCCGCCGCATGAGCAGCCACGCCATGCGCGCGACGAGCGGCACCGCCGGTCTGTGCTGCAACATCGGCGCCGCTACGCTGCTGCCCTTGCCGGTCGGCACGACGCTCGGGTTCACGACGCCGCTGTTCGCTGTGATCATAACCGCGCTGGTCCTTCGCGAAAAGGTCGGCCCGTGGCGCTGGACGGCGGTGCTGCTGGGCTTCGTCGGCGTTCTGGTCATCGCACAGCCCGGCCGTGCGCCCGTCCCCGCGCTCGGACTGGCGGCGGGGCTTGGTGCGGGATTGATCGTCGCCGTGGTCAGCTTCCAGATCCGCGATCTCTCGCGCACCGAGGCACCGATCGCCTGCGTCTTCTGGTTCGCCTTCTACGGCTCGCTGTTCGCGGCGATCCTGCTGCCGCTCTATGGCACGGCGCACGGGACTTACGAATGGCTGCTGCTCGTTGCAATCGGGCTTGCGGGGACACTGGCGCAGTTCCTCATCACCTCGGCCCTGCGCCTGGGACAAGTCGCGACGGTGGTGGTGATGGACTACACCGCGCTGATCTGGGCTACACTCTACGGCTGGACGATCTGGGGACATGTGCCCTCGGCGGCGATGTGGCTGGGCGCGCCGATCATCGTCGCGGCTGGCCTGATCATCACCTCGCGCGAGCATTTCCTCGCACGGCGTGTCTCGCCCACCTCAGCCATCGACGAAAGCGTTACGGAAGAGGCTGCTCAGGGAACCTGACCTGCCTATGTGTGTTCACCCCGATGCGCGGCGTGGCAGCACCCGTCGCACCGGAAAAAGGAACACCAAAATGGTCAAGAAGCTCGTACTCGCCCTCGTCGCGGGCGGCATCGTTTTCTCCGCCGCCGCTTGCAACACCGTCAAGGGTGCAGGCCGCGACGTGGAGTCGGTCGGCAAGGCCGGCGAAGACGCCATCAAGTAACGTGCTCTGCAGGCAGGTTCCAAGCCACCGACCGGAGCCTGCCTGCATCCGTCTCACGAACGCTTTTCTTGACACGTTTCCTGCGCTAATCGCCGCAGACAACGAAGGAAAATGCGTTCGATGACCAGCAAGATTCTCGCCACCATCATCCTTGGCGGCGTACTTTTCACCGCCACCGCCTGCAACACCGTCAAGGGCCTGGGCCGCGACATCGAGTCGGTCGGTCAGGCGGGATCGAACGCCATAAACTGAGCGCCTCAGGCGTCGAAGACGTGGTTTGCCACCATGTCTCGCGCCCGCAGCCAGAGCACTAGCCGGAGCGCCACGATCATCCCGAGCGCGAAGCCCAGCGTCGCATCCATCATCAATAACGCGTTGCCGACCGGATGACCGGGGTGTGCCGCGTTCTGCATTCCGCCGCCCTGAAACCCGCTGGGCAGCAGGAACCGCCGCGCGAGGAAAACCGCGACGATCAGCAGGATCGCCAGCGGCGACTGGCGCATCATCACGCGCGCCTTCTCGCCCTCACCGTCGATATGCAGGTGCATCAGCCGCGCCCGCTGCGCGCCGATTGCGCCGCCGACGATCACGCCGGTCGCCAGGCATAGCCAGCCCAGCCCGCTCGGCGGCATGCCCGCAAGCGCCAGCGACACCGCCAGCACCACGATCACCGGCATGATCCACAACAGGGGAAGGCGCAGCGGCCTGGCCTTCTTCATCCGCATCATGCGCAGCGCCATGATGCCGACGAAAATCGCCAGCGGCAGATACGTGACGAGGCCGCGTCCACCCTCCCCCATCTGTGTCAGCTTCCTCCGATTTCACTCAGCGAGGGCGTGCCGGGAACACCGGGTTCACCCTGCCATACGAGCACAGGCTTGCGCGCGGCGAGCGTTTCGTCAAGCCGCCTGCGCGGCGCGAAGTGCGGTGCGGAGTGCAGGCTTTCGTCGCCCGCCTTTGCTCGCTCGGCGAGGCTGCGCAGCGAGGCGATGAAGCGATCGAGGCCCGCCTTGCTCTCGGTCTCGGTCGGCTCGACCAGCATCGCGCCCTTGACCACCAGCGGGAAGTAGACCGTCATCGGGTGGAAGCCCTCGTCGATCAGGCCCTTGGCGATGTCGAGCGTCGAGAAGCCCTCGGCCAGCCCGGCGTCGCTGAACAGCGCCTCGTGCATGCACGGGCCGCTGTCCGCGAAGGGCGCAGGCAGCAGATCCTCGCACGAACGCAGCACATAGTTGGCGTTGAGCACCGCGTCCTCGGCCACCGTGCGCAGACCGTCCGCGCCGTGGCTGAGGATGTAGGTCAGCGCGCGGGTGAACATGCCCATCTGGCCGTGGAAGGCGACCATGCGGCCGAACGCCTGCGCGTGGCCCTCGGCGGCGTTCTCCTCCTCGACGAGGTGGATCGAGCCATCTGCTCCGCGCGTCACGAAGGGCAGCGGCGCGAAGGGCGCCAGCGCTTCGGACAGCACCACCGGCCCGGCACCCGGACCACCGCCGCCATGCGGGGTGGAGAAGGTCTTGTGCAGGTTGATGTGCATGGCATCGACGCCGAGGTCACCCGGGCGCACCTTGCCGACGATGGCGTTGAAGTTCGCACCGTCGCAATAGACATAGCCGCCTGCCGCATGGACCGCATCGGCGATCTCGCGCATGTCGGGCTCGAACAGGCCGCAGGTGTTGGGGTTGGTGATCATCACGCCCGCGACGTTGGGGCCAAGCTTGGCCTTGAGCGCCGCCACGTCCACGCGGCCCGCCGGGGTCGCGGGGATCGATTCCACCTTGAACCCCGCGAAGGCGGCGGTGGCGGGGTTGGTGCCGTGGGCGCTCTCGGGCACCAGCACGACGTCACGCGCCTCGCCGCGCGCGTCCAAAGCGGCACGGATGCAGAGCAACCCGCACAGTTCGCCATGCGCGCCCGCCTTGGGGCTCATCGCCACCGAGGCCATGCCGGTCAGCGTGATGAGCCAGTCGGCCAGCTGCTCGATGACTTCGAGGGCGCCCTGCACCGTCGTCTGCGGCTGCATCGGGTGAACGTCGGCGAAGCCCGGCAGGCGGGCCATCTTCTCGTTCAGGCGCGGGTTGTGCTTCATCGTGCACGAACCGAGCGGGAACGGCCCAAGGTCGATCGCGTAGTTCTGGCGCGACAGGCGGGTGTAGTGGCGCACGGTCTCCGGCTCGGTCAGGCCCGGCAGCGCGGGCGCGGACTTGCGCAGGAACTTGCTCAGGCCCGCAACGGGAGCACGGCTCGGCTCGTCGATATCGACGCCGCACTTGTCGGCGCTGCCCAGCTCGAAGCTCAGAGCTTCTTCGAGCATCAGGCCGTAATCGCCTGACGAGGTTGCGAACTTTGCTTCGCCGGCTCCACCCATGGACGGGCGCCAGCCGGATGCGTTGGGGGCGTTCATGCGCTCGCTCCTGCAAGAACGGCTTCCAGCGCGGTGGCGAAAGCCTCGATGTCTTCGTCGGTGGTGGTTTCGGTCGCGGCGACCAGGAGCCCGTTGTGGAGGCCATCGGCCACCGGGAACAGGCGACCCAGCGACACGCCGCCGAGCACCTGACGGTCGGCCAGTTCGCGCACCACTTCGCGCGCATCGCGCGGCAGGATCACCGTCGCCTCATTGAAGTAGGCGGTGTTGAGGATCGTGACGCCCAGAACCTTGGCAAGACGCTCGAAGGTCTGCTGCGCGCGGGCGTGATTCACAGCGGCGAGACGGGCCAGGCCCTCACCGCCCAGCAGGGTCAGATGAATACTGAAGGCCAGCGCGCAAAGCCCTGAATTAGTACAGATATTGCTCGTCGCCTTCTCGCGGCGAATATGCTGCTCGCGGGTCGAGAGCGTCAGCACGAAGCCGCGCTTGCCCTCGGCGTCGACGGTCTGGCCGCAAAGGCGTCCCGGCATTTGGCGCACGAACTTCTCGCGGCATCCGAAAAGGCCGAGGTAGGGACCGCCGAACTGGAGGCCGACGCCCAGCGACTGCCCCTCACCCACGACGATGTCGGCACCCAGCGTACCCGGTGCTTCGATCAGGCCGAGCGCCACCGGCTCGGTGACGACGGCGATGACCAGTGCGCCCACGGCATGCGCGGCCTCGGAAATCGCCGCGAGATCGGGGATGCGCCCCATGACGTCGGGGTACTGGACGACGACGCACGAGGTCGTCGCGTCGATCGCCGCGATCACGGCGGCGTCATCGGGATCGGCAGTCAGTTCGGGAGCGAGGCTGACAATGTCGTCCTTGGTGAACTTCGCCATGGTGCGCACGACTTCGCCGTAATGCGGGTGCAGGCCGCCCGACAGGACGCTGCGACCCTTGCGGGTGATGCGCGCGGCCATCAGGATCGCTTCCCAGCACGCGGTCGAGCCGTCGTACATCGAGGCATTGGCGATGTCGGTGCCGAACAGGCGCGCCACCTGCGTCTGGAACTCGAACAGCACCTGCAGCGTGCCTTGCGCGATTTCCGGCTGGTAGGGCGTGTAGGCGGTCAGGAACTCGCCGCGCTGGATCAGGTGATCGACCGAGGCCGGAACGTGATGGCGATAGGCACCGGCGCCGAGGAAGAACGGCGCGGAACCCGCGCTCAGGTTCTTCGCGGCGAGCGCGGACATGTGGCGCTCGACGGCCATTTCGCTGGCGTGAGCGGGCAGGCCCTCGATGGGACCGGCAAGCCGGGCCTCGGCGGGCACGTCGATGAACAGGTCATCGACCGTGGCGGCGCCGATGGTCTCCAGCATGGAGGCGCGGTCGGCCGGGGTCAGGGGAAGGTAGCGCATGAGGTTCCTACTTCGTTGTCCTCCCCGCAAGCGGGGAGGTGGCAGACCGGAGGTCTGACGGAGGGAATTCACGGCCTGACGCAAACCTTGCGCGGCGCGGCGAGTCCCCTCCACCGCCTTCGGCGGTCCCCCTCCCCGTACCGGGGAGGACAAGGCAATCAGAGGCTGTCGACGTAGCTCTTGTACGCGGCCTCATCCATCAGCGTGCCGAGTTCGGCGGCGTCGGAGAGGGTCACGCGGAACAGCCAGCCGCCGGTTTCGGCTTCGGTGTTCACCAGTTCGGGCTGATCGACCAGCGCTTCGTTGACGGCGGCGATCGTGCCGGAAACCGGGGTGTAGACGTCAGACGCGGCCTTCACCGAATCGACCACCGACACGGAATCGCCCTTGCTGACGCTGGCGCCTTCGGCGGGAACTTCGACGAAGGTGATGTCGCCGAGCTGGCCCTGGGCGTAGTCGGTGATGCCGACGGTGCCGAGGTCACCTTCGACTTCGATCCACTCATGGTCTTCGGAGAAATAGCGGGTCATGGGAAAGCTCCTCAGCGGTGATAGCGGTGGGGGACGAAGGGCATCGCCGCGACCTTGGCCGGCAGCTGCTTGCCCCGCATCTCGATGGTAAGCGCGGTGCCCTCGGCAGTGAGGGCGGTATCGACGTAAGCCATGGCGATCGGCTGCTGCAGCGATGGCGAGAAACCACCTGAAGTGACAATGCCAACTTCCTGATCACCGGAGAAAACCTTGGCGCCTTCACGGGCAGCCATACGGCCTTCGATGACAAGACCGATGCGCTTGCGCGCGGTGCCCTCGGCGAAGTCCTTCAGCACGCGGTCCGAACCGGGGAAGCCGCCTTCGGTGCGGCGGCGCTTGTTGACGGCGAACTTGAGGTCGGCGTCGATCACGCTGGTCTCGGGCGAAAGGTCATGGCCGTAAAGTGGCAGGCCCGCTTCCAGACGCAGGCTGTCGCGCGCACCGAGACCGATCGGCTTCACCTCGGGCTCACCGCAGAGCAGGTCGGCGACCATGGCGGCAGATTCGCCGGGGATGGCGATCTCGAAACCGTCCTCGCCGGTATAGCCCGAACGGCTGATCCAGGCATCGACGCCGCCGAGCGTGAACTGCCCGCCCTTCATGAAGGTCAGCGCAGAGAGCGGATATTCGCTCTTGGCATGACGCTCAAGCGCGGCGAAGGCCTTGGGCCCCTGCAACGCGAGCAGCGCGTTGTCTTCCAGATGGTTGATGGTCACGTCATCGGGCAGCAGTTCGCGCAAGGTGCCGATGTCGTCCCACTTGGTGGCGCCGTTGACGACGAGGTAGAAGCCCGTCTTCCAGCGCGTGACCATGAGATCGTCGAGGATGCCGCCTTCTTCGTCCAGCAACAGCGAGTAGCGCGGCGCGCCGATCTTCAGCGTGGCGAGGTCAATCGGCAGCGCGGCTTCGAGCGCGGCCTCCACGGCGGGGGTGATGCCGTCGTCCGAAGAGACGTAGACCTGCCCCATGTGGCTGACGTCGAACAGGCCGGCGTTCTCGCGGGTCCAGAGGTGCTCGGCCATGATGCCCTCGTACTGGACGGGCATGTGGTAGCCGGCGAACTCGACCATGCGGCCGCCCTTCCCGCGATGCCAGGCATCGAGCGGCAGGGTCAGGATCTCGATCGGCTCGAGGCCGTCTTCATCGGTAACTGGGTATTCGCTCAAGACACGACTCCGCGACACATGGCACACCGTTTCAGGTGCCCCCTCTGTCACGGAAGCCTGAGAGCTTCCCCGGCGTCATCCGCAAAGGGATGGACCGAGTTACACCGTCGGCGGCCACGACCGATAACGGCGGGGCACTTTCCAGAGGCTCGCTGTAGACGCTGCGCGGTCCTTTTGCCTGAGAGATTCCGGGGCGGTTGCTCCTTCGGCGCCTCTTTCCCGACGAATCGGTCCAAGGTCTCTCCCGCGCGTGTCAGCGAGTGCCTTGAGCCTTGGGTGACGGGCCGGGCTAAGTCAACGCAAGGTTTGGCGAATGTGCGGGAAAACGTCGTCCCGGACCTGATCCGGGGCCAGTGGCTTTCTTCAGGCCAACTCCGTCGGCAACGCGCCATGTGAGTTGGGCCGTTCTCCGGCAGCGGCCCCGGCTTCAATCCGGGCCGAAGAGGCCGCCCGCTTCAACGCGTCATGCTCGTGTACGAAGCACCCTCGCGCCCGCTCCAAACCTAGCGTCAGGATCGCCCGGGCCACGTCGCGCGCGCGGATCGAGCGGAAGCGGCGCAGCTTCCCATGCAGCGTGAGGTGATCCGCCAGCGGTGCGAAAGCCTGCCACGCGCCTTCCAGCGGCCGCGCTTCCTCGCGCGTGCCGCGCAGCAGGCTGGGCCGCAGCACGTCGAGCCGCTGGAAGCCGAGCCGCCCCAGCGCCTCCTCCGTCTCGCCCTTCACCGAAAGGTAGAAGTTGCGGCTGGCCCGGTCCGCCTCGACCGAGGAGACGAGGATCATATGCCCGATCCCCGCCGCGATTCCCGCCTCTGCGGTGAAACGCACCAGATCGTGATCGACTGCCCGGAACTGCTCCTGACTGCCCGCCGCCTTGATCGTGGTGCCCAGCGCACAGACCAGCACGTCGGCCTGCGCCGCACGGATAAGCCCGGGCCAGTCGATCGGCTCGCCCACCAGCATCTCCATGCGCGCGCCCGGCGGCAGCACCGCCTCGCGCCGCCCGACACCGACGATCCGCACGTCCTCGCGTCCGACCGCCTCGGCCATCACGGCAGAACCAACCAGCCCGGTCGCGCCGACCAGGCAGATGCGCGTCCCCCCCTGCGTCACCGTCAGAACCTAGACATTGCTCAGGCCCTCGGGCGTGCGGCCGTAGATCTCCGCATGGCGGGCGATGGCGAAGCGGTCGGTCATGCCGGCGATGTAGTCGGCGATGTGACGACTGCGTGCAGGCTCGTAACGCGGCATCGTGTCGATCCAGCTTTCGTCCATCAGCACCGTTTCCTGCGAGTAGGCGGAATAGAGTTCCGCCAGCAGCGCCCGTGCCCGCTTCGCTGTCTCCAACTGCTCGGGGTGGTAGTAGAGCTTCTCGTACATGAAGCGCTTGAAGGCGCGTTCGCCCTCGGCCATCTCGGGCGAGAAGGCGACCAGCGCCCTGCCCGCGCCGCGCACCTCCTCGATGCTGCCGACGCCGACAAGGTTCTTCTGCGTCTGCGCGACGAGATCGTTGACCATGACGCCAATCTGGCTGCGGATCAGCTCCGCCAGTTGGCGGTCAAGCGGCACGCCGGGATAGCGGCGCTCCACCTCGTTCCAGTGATCGACGACGAAAGGGTGCGCCAGCAGTTCGTCGAGATCGAGGAAGCCCGCACGCAGGCCGTCGTCGATATCGTGGTTGTCGTAGGCGATGTCGTCAGACAGTGCCGCGACCTGCGCCTCCAGCGAGGCATGGGTGCCGAGATCGAGATTGTAAGCCGCGTCGAGTTCGGCCAGCGCCCAGGTCGGCTCCAGCACCGGACCGTTGTGCTTGGCGAGACCTTCCAGCGTCTCCCACGTCAGGTTGAGGCCGTCGTGCTCGCAATAAGGGCTGTCGAGCCGCATCAGCGTGCGCAGGGTATGGGCGTTGTGGTCGAACCCGCCCGCCTTGTGGAGCGCTGCATCGAGCGCGTCCTCTCCGGCATGACCGAAAGGCGGATGGCCTATGTCGTGCGCCAGCGCCAGCGCCTCGGTCAGATCCTCATCGAGCCCCAGAATGCGCGCGATCACGCGGGCGATCTGTGCCACCTCGAGGCTATGCGTCAGCCGTACACGGTAGTGGTCGCCGTCGGGCGCGACGAAAACCTGCGTCTTGTAGCGCAGGCGGCGGAACGCGATCGAGTGGATGATCCGGTCCCGGTCGCGCTGGTAGGGACTGCGCGCGCCGCGGGCGATGCCGTTCTCGATCGAAAACTCGCGCCCGCGCGAACGGGACGGGTCGGAAGCGTAGGGAGCGAGTGTCAAGCGGAACTCCGGGATTGTCGCCGTGAGCCCTAGCGGGAGAAACCGGTGCTGCACAAGAGCAGCGAGGTCGCTGTCACCTTGACCACGCGCGGATCGTCAATCGCATGCGCGGCTTCCACCATGCCTTCGGGCGTATGCGCCGCGCCCTGCAGCGCGGTGAGCCTCTGGATCTGGCGCAGTGACAGTTTACGCACGAGACGCTCGCCCATGCACGCGGCTGCCCGATCGCTCAGCCCGGCCTCGGCGAAGGCGGTGCGCACGCGGTATTCGGCATACCAGTGGGCGCCGAACCAGGTGGCGGCGCAGAACACGGCGATGAGGATGACAGTCTTGATGAGGCGGATCATGCGGCGGGGATTACACCGGGTTGGGTTCGCAGGGAACAGTATGTAAAGGAGGGAACAGGCAGGGGTTTACCACCCCTGTCCCCGTATTCCGTCGAAGCTGTGCGCGCGGGGCGGCATTTCTCCTTTGTGCGGAATCGGAACCGCGAAGGGGATGGACAGCGGATTCGGAATGACTCAGCCTTAATTCCGTCACCCCCGCGATGGCGGGGACCCAACTGATGCCTTTGCAACACGAGGCGTGAGATGGGTTGCCGCCTTCGCAGGAGTGACGGCGAGGGGTGGAAAGGGACGCGCCAATTGTCCCTTAGGGGATTAGAAAGCCTTTCCGCCGAATAAGCATAGTCATCCTGACAACTTCCAAGAATGTGCAAACATGATCCAAACCAAATTCGGAATTGCTTTGATAGCATTTTCGTTAGGCGGCTGCGGTTCGGCTGCCACTGCTGAAACCCTCCCGTCTTCCCACTGTATGGCGGTTTTTAGCGCATTTCGAGAACTTGCGCTGAGGGCGAAACCGCAGGATTTACGACTTGCGCTCAACATGACTGCGCGAGGCATATATGAAGCCAAAAAAGTCAAGGACGCCGGTAATATTGCCAGTTCTAAGCAAGAAGGGGAGGCATTCTTTAAGGATCACGAGAATGATTGGGACTTACTCAAGAAAGTCCATGATCAATGCTCAACACGTCAGGACAATGATCCAAAATTCAAGGCTTTAAACGAAAGTGGTGAATTAATGAAATTGGCGCGGAAGGACCCGGCATGCCAATCAGATACATCTTGTCGTGCAAGCCAATAGTGGTTGAAAGTCACGTCAATTTGCAATGACGGCAATGGGGCGTGTTCGGTCAGGCGGGTTTTCTTCGCGCAGGGCGAGCACCGGACGGACGGCTATAGAGCGCAGCGCTCGCCGCCCGGAATGGCGAAA